>NZ_JADEWC010000067.1 GCF_015207825.1 Cyanobacterium stanieri LEGE 03274 | reverse complement strand
ATGACTACCACTTTACAACAACAACAGTCTTCCGCATGGGAGCAGTTTTGTCAGTGGATCACTTCTACCAACAACCGCTTATATGTAGGTTGGTTCGGTGTATTAATGATCCCTTGTTTATTAACTGCAACCACTTGTTTCTTAATCGCTTTCGTTGCTGCTCCTCCCGTGGACATCGACGGAATCCGTGAACCCGTAGCAGGTTCTTTATTATATGGAAACAACATCATCTCTGGTGCAGTAGTACCTAGCTCCAACGCTATCGGCTTACACTTCTACCCTATTTGGGAAGCAGCATCCTTAGATGAATGGTTATACAACGGTGGCCCTTACCAATTAGTAGTATTCCACTTCTTAATCGGAATCTTCTGCTACATGGGTCGTCAGTGGGAATTATCCTACCGTTTAGGAATGCGTCCTTGGATCTGTGTTGCTTACTCTGCACCCGTATCCGCTGCGACTGCAGTATTCTTAATCTACCCTATCGGTCAAGGATCTTTCTCTGATGGTATGCCTTTAGGTATCTCTGGTACCTTCAACTTCATGTTTGTATTCCAAGCAGAGCATAACATCTTAATGCACCCCTTCCATATGTTGGGTGTAGCTGGTGTATTCGGTGGATCTTTATTCTCCGCAATGCACGGTTCTCTCGTAACCTCTTCTTTGGTACGTGAAACCACCGAAACCGAGTCTCAAAACTACGGTTACAAATTCGGTCAAGAAGAAGAAACCTACAACATCGTAGCTGCTCACGGATACTTTGGTCGTTTAATCTTCCAATATGCATCCTTCAACAACAGCCGCGCATTACACTTCTTCTTAGGTGCATGGCCTGTAATTGGTATTTGGTTCACCGCAATGGGTGTATCTACCATGGCATTCAACTTAAATGGTTTCAACTTCAACCAGTCTATCTTAGATAGCCAAGGTCACGTAATTGGAACTTGGGCAGACGTATTAAACCGTGCCAACATCGGTATCGAAGTAATGCACGAACGTAATGCTCACAACTTCCCCTTAGACTTAGCCTCTGCTGAAGCAGTTTCTGCTCCTGTAATCAACGGTTAATTTCTACTTGGAATTGAGTTTAACAACTAAATAATAACTAGAAAGCACTCTCCTTTATTGGGGGGTGCTTTTTGGTGT
>NZ_JADEWC010000066.1 GCF_015207825.1 Cyanobacterium stanieri LEGE 03274 | reverse complement strand
CAATTTAAAGCTATCGATGAGGGCATTCGTACAGTCCAATTCGTACGTAATAAATGTGTTAGTCTCTGGATGAACTCTCAAAACGTAGGTAAAGCCGAAGTTTATCGATATACCACTACTTTAAGAAAAGAATTTTCTTTTGTTAAGTATCTTAACTCCACTGCTTGTCAACAGGCAGGAGAAAGGGCTTGGAGTGCCATATCTAAGTTTTATGATAATTGCAAAAAGCAAGTTAAGGGGAAAAAAGGATACCCTAAATTTTCTAAACGCACTCGTAGTATTGAGTATAAACAATCTGGTTGGAAACTAGATCGAGATCATAAACGAATCACTTTCACTGATGGTAATAACATCGGTACTCTCAAGTTAATTGGCTCAAGGGATTTAGATTATTTCCAAGAGTTTCAAATACAAAGAGTACGACTTGTTAAACGAGCAGATGGTTATTTTTGCCAGTTTTGCTTAAAGTTAGATGTAAGGGATATAACTTCGATTCTACCCCAAACCAAAAAGATGGTGGGCATAGATGTTGGTTTAAAATATTTCTATGCTGATAGTGATGGAAATTTTGTGGAGAATCCTCGTTTTTATCGTCACTCAGAAGCCAGATTAAATAGACTCAATCGTCGAAAGTCAAGAAAATTGAAGAAGGGAAAGCCTGTAAGTAACAACTATATCAAAGCTAGACAGCGATACAGCAGAGCACATTTAAAGGTAAGTAGGCAACGTGAAGAGTTCGCCAAGGAAAAGGCACTGCGTCTAATTCAGTCAAACGACTTGATCGCCTATGAAGATTTAAAGGTGAAAAATCTAGTTAGAAATAGTAAGTTATCAAAAAGTATTAATGATGCTGGTTGGAGTCAATTGCGTAAATGGTTGGAATATTTTGGGGTCAAGTATGGAAAATTAACCATTGCGGTAAATCCAGCCTACACATCTCAAGATTGTTTTCAATGTGGAAAACGAATCAAGAAAAGTCTTTCAACTAGAACTCATGTTTGTAGTTGTGGGTATGTTGAAGATCGTGATACACAAGCATCATTGAATATTTTAAGAAAAGCTACGATGGGGCACATCGGAAGCAAGTCTGATTTATTGGACTTAAACGCTTGGGGAGATTTGTCCTCTATCTTGGTTGGTGGCAACACCTGCTAGGGTAAGATGAATCACTGAACCAAGAATCCTCCTGCGTTCACGCCGAGGAGTGTCAA
>NZ_JADEWC010000065.1 GCF_015207825.1 Cyanobacterium stanieri LEGE 03274 | reverse complement strand
CAAGTGTGTAGATGTCACTTTCGTTCCTTTTTCTTTGCTGGTCATCATCCATCTCCCGTTAATTTCGGTGGTTTTTTCTTTTGCCCGTGAAATTTAACGGGAGTCCTGTGACGACATTTCAAGATAGAAATCAATACCATGCTTTATCTTATTACTTTCACTTTTGTTGATGTCAAACTCAAATTTTCTCATCCATCAAACTTTATCATCCTACATCTGCTCATTTTATCATTACCTAAAGGCGATCGCCCCTTAACCCACCCTATCTCAATAGTAATCACAGTTCAATTTATTGAACGATAACCCCGTAGCCTTGGAATTCATTACAAGGCGGATGATAATATATCTTGACAATCTGATTATGACCCAATCGCCCCTTAACCCACCCTATCCTAATAGTAATTACAGTTCAATTTATTGAACGATAACCCCGTAGCCTTGGAATTCATTACAAGGCGGATGATAATATATCTTGACAATCTGATTATGACCCGATCGCCCCTTAACCCTCACTACCTCAAACAACAAAGTCCCCCTTCTTAAAGGGAATTTACGGGATCTACTTCTTAAGTTCCGCTAATTGACCATTAACATAATCATGTAATATATTTGATATGAGATTCTCATAAGAAATACCCTCCTTAAGTGCGATCGCCTTTATAGCCCCTAAATCAACAGAAGATAAATTTAAAGTGACCTGCTGATTTTCTGACATCATAGCCCTAGCATAACCTTGGAGAGTTTTAACACGCTCCTCATCATTTACCGATTGCCATTCCCCTTTTTCAAAAGACTCTAATAAACCTTTTTCCTCCTCATCAAACCTGTTCATAAATTTGTACCTCCCAAATATTGTTTTGTCGCCTTACGAGATGAAATAATTGTCTTTAAGAATATTTCTTCTTCCGTCTCCACATAAGGCACCAAAAAAGCGTATTTTCTAATCTTAACAACAAGTAATCTTTGATTAGGATATTTATTTCCATTGGGATGAACCAGATCATCCAAAACATCTCCCTTTTCCATGGCAGACAACACCTCCTCAAAAGATATTCCCCTATCTTTAAGCAATAGCTTATTTTTATCCGAATTCCATCTAATAACCTTCATATTCATATTTTAATTTATATCGCCCCTTAACCCACCCTATCCTAATAGTAATTACAGTTCAATTTATTGAACGATAAACCCGTAGCCTTGGAATTCATTACAAGGCGGATGATAATATATCTTGACAATCTGATTATGACCCAATCGCCCCTTAACCCACCCTATCCTAATAGTAATTACAGTTCAATTTCTGTCTTTTATACACAGCTGA
>NZ_JADEWC010000064.1 GCF_015207825.1 Cyanobacterium stanieri LEGE 03274 | reverse complement strand
CCCCTACTCCCCATCACCCCTACTCCTCATCACCCCTACTAACAAATCTCGAACTGAGGTTAATTAATGATTCATCATTATTTATTCTCCTGTGCTATCGTTGATAGATAAAAAAGATAAACCAAAAAATTATCATGGCAACTGCACAACATCACACCGAAACTCCGATTATTTCTTTTTCTACCACAAACCATCTCCATGAGACAGAAACCCGCCCCTGGGGTTCGTTTACCACCCTTGAAGAAGGACAAGGTTATAAAATTAAGAGAATAGAAGTTAATCCTGGACATCGTTTAAGTTTACAGATGCACCACCATCGTAGTGAACATTGGATTGTGGTATCTGGCACCGCTAAGGTGGAATGTGGTGATGAAGTAAAAATTTTAGGCGCTAATCAATCTACCTATGTACCCCAGTGTACTAGCCATCGTTTAGAAAATCCGGGGGTAATTAAATTGGTGTTGATTGAGGTGCAAAATGGCGAATATCTCGGGGAAGATGATATTATTCGTTTTCAGGATGATTATGCCAGAAAATAATTTATTTAAATGATTAATTTAACTCCGAGTGCCGTTGCAGAAATTGCAAGGCTCAAAAATTATAACTCTCAATCTCAACCATATTTAAGAATCAAAGTTGAGCAAGGTGGTTGTGCAGATCTTTTGTACCACCTCAATTTTGATGGGGAAATATTAAAGGGCGATCGCACTTTTGACCACCATCAAGATATTACCATTTTAGTTGATGAACAAAGTTACAATTATATTCAAGACTTAGTCATTGACTATGCCGAAGATTTAATGGGGGGTTCGTTTCAATATCAAAACCCCCAAGCCCAAAACCATTGTAATTGCGGGATTTCTTTTTCCATTAAAGCTAATTAACGGGGCTAAGGATAGGATTAAAACCGATATTCCGTAAAGGTTGGGCGGCCTGTTCGGCATTTTGACGATTACTAAAAAGCCCCACTTGCCATAAAACATTACCCTGATAACTAGAGCGAAAAGCATCGGGGTAAATTTCTTTAACCCTATTTTCTTCTTGGGGGTTATTTGCCCTCACAAACACTCGAAAAGCTCCACCATCGGTGGTAATGCTAGTATTTTCAGACACATTTCCCCTAGAATTGGTTACGGAAGTGGGCCTATCAAAAACCATTATTTCCCTCAAACTTCTTCTCCTTTCAATGGGGGTGTTAACAGGGTTAGGAGTAGGGGCGCTGGTGGTGCGGTTGGGGGAATTTACCATAATAGGTACAGACGAGCCACCATTATTGACACTATCATCATTATTGGGAGAATTAACTACGGTGGTGGGAGTTTGATTGTAGGGTGAGGTTTGGGGAGAATCTGTG
>NZ_JADEWC010000063.1 GCF_015207825.1 Cyanobacterium stanieri LEGE 03274 | reverse complement strand
CCCGCTGCGACCATCTCCACTAGCCTTTTCTTGGACGGGCTGCCCGACCGCCACTAAATCTAAACCACGATTCCTAATTACTAAAGCAGAAGCATGATCTCGCCCTGTAATGTAACCACACTCAGGACATTGGTGTACTCTTTCTTTTAAGTCTTTCTTCCCTGTTCTCGCCCCACATTCAGGACACTCTTGACTCGTGTAACGGTTATCTACTTTGCAGAAATAAGTATCTGTTCGGAAAGACACCCATTCCAAAATATTTATGAACTGTCCAAAACCAAAATCAGCACTAGACTTTGACAAGAATGACCTTTGCCACATTCGGAAATTTATATCCTCGACAAATATCATCCCGGCATCCTTTACCAAGTGATGGGAGAGTTTGAAATGGTAATCTTTACGATGGGAAGCAGTCTTAAAGTGTAACCGAGCAATACGTTTTTGTAACTTTTTCCATCCACAAGACCCTTTCTGTTTCTTTTTCAGCATTCTTTGTAGTCTTTTCAACTCCCGTGAATACTTATTTAAGAATCTAGGTCTAGGGATGGATTCATTGTCTGATGTCACCACAGCGCAGATAAAGCCGATGTCCAACCCTTTGGGATGACCATGAGGTATTGTTTGAGGAATATCCACATCTGATTGTAATGACAGTATCACAAAATACCCTGTAGCTTTTCTAACTATCCGAGCTTGTTTTACCACGAAACCATCGGGAATGGGGCGAGATTGTCTAAATTTAACCCAACCTAATTGCGGCAGCTTAATTCGATTTCCTTTAATACAATTTTTGAGCATTTGAGGAAAAACAAATGACCTCATCCGACTATGGTTTTTGAAACGAGGATACCCTAATCCTTTACGTTCACGGTCTATAAAAGCTCTCTCCAGAGTTCTTAAGACTTGTTGCTGTACTTGTGCATTTACAGAAGCTAGTCTAGGGTTTTCCTTTCTAGCTTTAGTTAGTGCCTTAGCTTGAACATGATAATTGGGGTAGGGGGCATCAGCAGGTATTATATACTCCTGTTGTATGGAACAGGCATTTATTCTTGATTTTCGGGAATTTGACCAATCCATCCTCTCCCTTAAGGCAAAATTCCAAACCGAACGACACACCTCAAAGATATGCTCTGTTTGCTCGAGCTGGATTTTTGTTAAACTAAGTTTGTATTCGTAGGAAAGGTTTAGCATGGCTTTAATCAATTACCTTACTAACAACTTTAAATTATCTACAGGTTTTCGTCAAGTGTGTAGATGTCACTTTCGTTCCTTTTTCTTTGCTGGTCATCATCCATCTCCCGTTAATTTCGGTGGTTTTTTCTTTTGCCCGTGAAATTTAACGGGAGTCCTGTGACGACATTTCAAGATAG
>NZ_JADEWC010000062.1 GCF_015207825.1 Cyanobacterium stanieri LEGE 03274 | reverse complement strand
TCCTGAGTGTGGTTACATTACAGGGCGAGATCATGCTTCTGCTTTAGTAATTAGGAATCGTGGTTTAGATTTAGTGGCGGTCGGGCAGCCCGTCCAAGAAAAGGCTAGTGGAGATGGTCGCAGCGGGGGCGAGTTTACTCGTCTAGCCACGAATCTGTGAAGCTAGAATCCCCCGACATAATCTTTGATTTGTCGGTGGGAGTGTCAATTATTAGAAAATGTTAAAAATTTAGTTGGTCACGATCAAGGTAAAACTTTTGAAGTCATAAAAGATACTTTAACTAAAGGTTTAAATTATTCATTTATACCATTTATAATAAACTCAAAAGATTATGGCAATGTACCTCAAACTAGAGAAAGAATATATATTGTAGGTTTTAAAAATGAAGGTCATATTGTTGCATCTTTAAATGAAAATGTGCAAAGCAATTTGATACATCTATTTAATGACAATTTGTCAACCAAATTTCAAATTCCTAAGCCTATATCCTTGACAAAAAAAGTAACGGATATTATCAATAAATCTGTTGCTGATGAATCTTATTATTACAATGAATCTAGCCGATATTATTCAGAATTAAAACAAAAAATGACGAAAGAAGATACCATCTATCAGTGGAGAAGGGTATATGTTAGGGAAAATAAAAATAAATTATGTCCTACGTTAACAGCTAATATGGGTACGGGTGGACACAACGTGCCATTGGTTAAAGTTAATGGAAAATATCGAAAGTTAACTCCCCAAGAATGTCTGGCTTTCCAGGGTTTTGATATTTCTGAATTTAAGTTCCCAGAAAATATGGCAAAATCTCATTGTTATAAGCAAATTGGTAACTCTGTAGTTGTACCAGTTATTGAAAGAATTGCTAATAATATTAAGTCTGTTTTAAGTTAATGAATAAGATTTTAAAGGTGATATTTCATGTTCTAAAATTATGTCCTTATAAATACTAAATCTAGGTCTTCTTCCCTGCTTTTGATAATCGAGAAATGTCTCTTTTTTGTTAACAGGATGATTATAAATTAAGTTATTGGGAATTAAATAAATATCAAAATCTCCCTGCCAATTACCTTGTTTGTAAAAATCTAGGAAATATAGGTCAATAATTTTAGTAACCATAAAAAAATAAGCCCCCCGTAGGAGACTCATTCAATTTAGATGATTATGGATCTATTCTTATACCTTAGAGAGCGTTACCACGAGGTAATACTTCTTCAGGGAATTCAAATCTTTGGTGAGGTTGATCCTGAGGCGCCATCCATGCACGTAAACCTTCGTTTAAAAGAATGTTTTTAGTGTAGAAGGTTTCAAATTCAGGGTCTTCTGCGGCTCTTAACTCTTGAGAGACGAAGTCATAGGCACGAAGGTTAAATGCTAAACCAACGATACCAATAGAACTCATCCACAAGCCAGTTACAGGCACAAACAACATGAAGAAGTGTAACCAACGTTTGTTGGAGAAAGCAATACCGAAGATTTGAGACCAGAAACGGTTAGCAGTAACCATGG
>NZ_JADEWC010000061.1 GCF_015207825.1 Cyanobacterium stanieri LEGE 03274 | reverse complement strand
GGACACCCGTTAGATTCCTCAGCAACAAAAATGCCCATAGGAATTAACGGGTGATGAATTTTGACCAATAAACAAAACATTTTAATTCCTTATTCTTGAGGAATTTTTTGATTCTCAACATATTTTTTGAGCTGACTTACAGTAACACCACCACAACTTGCCACAAAATAAGCACCAGTCCAAAAATAGGGTTTGTTATAAAAATATTTACTTGCCAACTCAGGGAAATCTCGACGAATCAACCGACTGCTAACAGTTTTTAAATTAGCAATTAACTTTGACAAAGATATATCAGGCTTGTAGTCAATAAGTAAATGTACATGATCTGATTCTCCATTAAATTCCACCAAGTTGCATTCCCACTTCAGTAATGTCTCCCTCAAAATTTCTTTTAGTCTGATTAGCACTTCTCCTGAAATTGCTTTTTTACGATACTTGGTAACTAAAACTACATGAGCGGTAAGTTTATAAACTGACCTAAAACCTTTATTATAACTAGTTGACATTTTTAATCACTAAACATATAATTAAAGTGTAGCAAATAAAGTATTGTTGAAAAAGTGATCACCCTGACGTATCAGTATAAGTTAAAACTTAATCGGCAACAGATTCAAGAAGTAGAACACATCTTGGATGTTTGCCGGTCTGTTTATAACTTTGCCTTGTCTGAACGTAAGGCATGGTATAACAGTCGTAAATCACCAATTGATCGTTGTTCATTATTTGCTGAGTACATAATTCCTGCAGATACTCCTTATCCTAGTTACAACAACCAAGCAAAAAACTTAACGATTGCTAAAAAGACAAACCAAGACTTAAAGTCTGTAAATGCTCAGGTATTACAGCAGACGTTGAAAACTTTAGATAAAGCCTTTTCTGATATGAAGGCTAAAGGTTATGGATTTCCCCGTTTTAAAAAGCAGATGAAAAGTTTTGTTTTTCCTGCAATGCTTAAAAATTGTTTGGCACAAGGTAAGTTTAAGCTACCCCAACTGGGTTGGTTAAACATCAAACAATCTAGGAATTACCCCACTGGTTTTGAGCCAAAACAAGCTCGTATTGTGAAAAAAGCGACAGGATATTATTTGATGATTGTTTTTCAATCTCAAGAATCTTGCCCTGATGCTCCTGTGGGAAAAACAAGTTTAGGCATTGATGCAGGGATAGAATCATTTGTAGCTACAGATAAAGGAGAATTAATCAAATCCCCTAGGTTTTTGTTACAGGCACAGAGTCAGCTTAAATTGCTACAAAGACGCTTAAAACATAAAACTAAAGGCTCTAACAATTGGTTAAAACTTCAGAATAAGATAGCTAGATTGCACGACAAGGTTGCCAATACCCGCCGTGATTGGCATTTTAAGTTAGCTAATTACCTTTGCGACTTAACGGATAACATATTTGTTGAGGATATAAACTTTGTTTCTTGGAGTCGAGGGATTGTGAGAAAACAATCTTTAGACTCGGGTATAGGGCAGTTTATCAATGAAATTTTGCCTTATGTATGTTGGAAACGGGGTAAGTTTTATCTAAAAGTAGATAAAGATGGTACATCTCAAGAATGCAGTAACTGTGGTAATCATACTGGTAAAAAGCAAATAAGTGAAAGAATACATAATTGTCAGTATTGCGGTTATACAGCACCAAGAGACGTCGTAAGTGCAGAGGTAATTAAAAATAGAGGATTAATTGCGGTAGGGCATACCGTGAATAAAAATGCTTACGGAGACGTACTGACGGGGATTAGTCAAGGTAACTTGCTTAATCTAGTTAAGTGTCAATGATGTAAGAATCACCCATCACAATCTTTGATTTGATGGTGTGAGTGTCAA
>NZ_JADEWC010000060.1 GCF_015207825.1 Cyanobacterium stanieri LEGE 03274 | reverse complement strand
AAACGAAGTGTTCGAGGATATTGGCTAAACTACTTCGGCTGAAAATATCTTCCCAGAGGTAGCTAGTTTTATGTCCATGGGGGTTGATGGGGTTGCCTTTACCGTTGTTGTTTCCTTGGTTGAAGGGTAGAAAGTAGGTGCTTTTGCCATTGAGTCGGGTTGTCATCCATACTTCGTCGGTGTCAACGGCGAAATGTACTAAACAGCGTCCGAAGTTTAATAAGGGTTGTTGGTAATCCCTTTGGCAGTATTGTTTTTTGGCATGGTAAACGGTTTGATTTGTCCATTGGTTTTTTAGTTCAATGGTGATGATGGGTAAGCCGTTGATAAATATTACTAAGTCGATGGATAGGGCGGTATCGGTGGTGGAAAAGTGAACTTGACGGGTGACGGAAAAGATATTTTGGTTAAAGTTGGCTTGGATTTGGAGGTTTAAGTCATTGTAGGGTTGGCTATAAAATAGGGTAAGGTGCGCTGAGTCGATGTCTAAGCCTTTTTTGAGCAGGTGTAGGACGCTATTTTTCTTGATTTTGCGATCTATCCTATCTAATATTAGTTTCTGCCAGTCGGGGTTATATTTGAGCTTCTCTAATTCTTCTGGTTGAGTGGTTTCTAGGAATTGCCATAGTTTAGCGGTATCTAGGGCGATTTGGGGGTTAAAGTCTTTATTTTCTCCGAGGTGATAGCTTTGTTGATTGATGAGGCACTCTTGTATTAAGTCTTCGAGGGCTTTTTCATTGGTTTTGCTTACCATGGGCTAACATTTTTTTAGGGATGGTTTAATCATATCAAACAAATTAGTTTTAATGGCGGCAAAAGATAAGTTTCACGATATAGTTAAAGGAGCTTTAATTAAAGATAGTTGGAATATTACCCATGATCCATTAATTTTAAAGTTCGGAAAATATGACCAAGTTCAAATAGATTTGGGTGCAGAAAAAATATTGGGTGCAGAAAAAGATGATATAAAAATAGCTGTCGAAATTAAAAGTTTTTTAAGTGATTCTGCTATCTCTGATTTTCATGGGGCTTTAGGACAGTTTCTCAATTATCATTTTGTTTTAGAACAAATAGAGCCTGAAAGAATACTTTTTTTAGCTATTCCTATTTATGCTTATGAGTCTTTTTTTCAGCGAGATTTACCCCAAGCTATTGTTAATCGTTATAATTTAAAATTAATAGTCTATGATCCTATTGAGGGGGTTATTAGTCAATGGATAAATTAACTAAATATCGTCAAATAATTTGTGATCTTTTAAGCCAACAAGCTGAAATAGTACCTTTGGAAAAAAACATCGAGTCAGAAACTATTTTTGATGAAAAGTGGGATAGATATTTATTATTACACTTGGGTTGGGATGGACAAAAAAGAATTTACTCGGTGTTATTACACTTAGAGATAAGAGAGGAAAAAATCTGGATTCAAGAAAATAATACTGACATTTTAGTAGCGGAAATTTTATTAGAAAAAGGGGTAAAAAGAGAGGATATTATCTTAGGTTTAAAACCTGCTTTTGTTAGGGAATATACGGGCTTTGGAGTCGCTTAATTTTACTATGGCATTTCTATATAAGTTGTAAAAATTTGATCTCCCCTAACCTCCCTTAAAAAAGAAGAAATTTAATCAAGATTTATCATGAATATTTTATAATTGCTATAGTGTTTCATTATTGATAATTTCTTGGACACATAATTTTAAATTGTCTAGTTTTGTGTGAATGACACTCCACACAATATTTATGTTAATGGAAAAATAAGCATGGGCGATAAAATCTCTTAATCCCGCTATTTTTTGCCACTCGATATATGAATATTTGACTCTTATTTCTGGAGGAATTTTCTTTGTTGCTTCTCCTATAATCATTAAATTATATACGACAGATTCAAGGGTTTTTTCGTCTTCTAATAATTCCTCATAGGTGAAATTGAATGTATATTTTTTTATTTTATCAATACTGGTAATAATATCTTTTAAATAAAGGGTAAGACTACGAGACATAAACCGCCTCCTTAATTACTTCTTCTCTAATTATGGGTTTTAAATCTTCTTTTATAACTAAGTCCACTGATTTGTTAAATAATTCTTCTAAATGAAATT
>NZ_JADEWC010000059.1 GCF_015207825.1 Cyanobacterium stanieri LEGE 03274 | reverse complement strand
GATGGAGGATGGGGAATAGCGGTTGTGGGGGCAGGGGCGTTGTTGATTAATTTTAAAACCCTTTGACGGGCTTTATCTTCGGCTTCTTCAACGCTATGGGCAGAGGCAAGGGCGCTGCCGATGGTTTGATTTTCTTGTTTTGCTTTGACTTTTACGATATATTGACCGTGATCAATGGTAATTAGTTTACTGATGAAGACAATATTATTCATGGGCAAGTGTTGGTTAAAGAAAAAGGGAAATCAAAGGCTACTAAGTTAATAGTTTTGCGATGATTTTCCCTCTATCTTATTATTTATTTTTCTTTAATTCTCGCTAATTTTGGGCAAAATTAGTAAAAATGTGCTTATTATTTATTATTAAGCGTTAGCTAGGTTTTGAGCGACAAAATCCCAGTTTACTAATTTACCTAAGAAATCGTCGATGTAAGCAGGACGCTTGTTTTGATAGTCTAGGTAGTAAGCGTGTTCCCATACATCCATGGTGAGAAGGGGGGTTTGCCCTGCGGTGATGGGGTTGTCTGCGTTGCCAGTTTTGGTCACTTTTAAAGTGCCGTTGTCTAATACTAACCAAGCCCAACCGCTACCGAATTGGGTAGCACCGGCGGTTTTAAATGCTTCTACAAATTTATCGAAACTACCGAAGTCAGCGTCGATTTTAGTGGCTAAATCCCCTGTGGGAGTGCCACCACCGTTGGGCTTCATACATTGCCAGTAGAAGCTATGATTCCATGCTTGGGCGGCATTGTTGAATACACCGGCTTTACTAGCGTCATTAGCAATGGTTTTGATTACTTCTTCGATGGGTTTAGATTCTAATTCGGTGCCTTTGACTGCATCGTTATACTTACTTACATAAGCTGCGTGATGTTTGTCATGGTGAAATTCTAAGGTGCTTTTAGAGATACAAGGCTCTAAGGCACTGTAGTCGTAAGGAAGAGGTGCTAATTCGTAAGCCATATTATTTTTTATTGCCGTAGTTTACTTCTATAATAAATCTTAACAAACTTTTGTTGTTTTTAAGAATCATTCTTAGTTTGCTACTTTTAAGGTATCATTTAAGGGCGATCGTTGTCAAGTTTTTAGGTATTAGATGTTACGATAGGGGCGATCGCACCGAGACAGAATTTAGGGGAAGCAAAGCAAAGTTCCTTGATAAAAAATATAATTCATTAGAATAGAGAAGAACCAAAATAAATAAAACTGATTATTCCGATTTTAGCTTCTCACCAACACTTTATATATGAAAACTTTACAGTCTATTAGCCAGACTTTAAAAAAATGGCAACAAGCCTATGGTAATCCAAGCCATCAAGAGTACCCTCAACAATCTTGCTCGGAAACGGATCAAAATATGGGTACAAAACCAAAATGGTTTAAATTGATCTGTAAAGTTCATCCTCCTGTAATGATTCTCCTTTCAGCCACTACCATTACGGGAATAATTAGCTATCGTTACTATAATCAACCAGAATTGGCTGTGGGTACTATTGCACCTAACACCATTGTAGCGCCGGAAGATGGTTCGTTTATTGATCATCAAACCACGGAAGAACTTCGTCGCAACACCAGAAGCGGTTTGTTACCTACCTTGAAGGAAGATACCACCACCACTGAATCGGTTAAAAATACCATTAGGGAAAGATTGGAAAAAATTCAACAGGCAAGGGAAGTATTATTGGCAAATCCTGAGATTGATGGTGGGATTATTTCTCGGGAAGCGGTGCAATATTTAAGGGGGATGGATGAGGCACAGTGGCGCAGTGTGATCGAAAATCGAGATAATCTGGATATTTTACAGGAGTCGGATTCTTCTGATGCCATGTTTAAAGGGGCAGTGGAAGAATTAATTAATTATCAGCAGAGGGTAAGTGAGGAGGAGTTTGATAATTTAATCAATCAGATAGCTATCCATAGAAGTAATTATGGGGTAGCCATGGATTTGTTGGCGAATTTATCGGAGTTAAATGAGGGAGAGAAAAAACGGTTTTTGGATTTGACTGAAAGACGTTGGCGGGAGATTCGAGATTTAGTCAATGGGGTTACGAGTCGTATTTTAAATCAAGGTATTCCTTTTGGTTTACCGGAGGAGATGCGAGTTAGGGCAGTGGAAAATAACTTATCGGCCCAAGGTGTGTCTGGGGATTTAAAAGGGGCGTTGGTGAGTTTAATTAGTAATAATTTGCGCACTAATTTGGTGACGGATGAGGAAGCGACTAAGGCTAGGGCAGAAAGGGCCGCTGAGGAAATTAAACCCATTGTGGTTTCGATTCAGGCTAATGAAGCCATTGTCCGTGAAGGGCAACAAATTACCCAAGCAGATTTTGTGCTGTTGGACAATTTTGGCTTGAGTCGTCGTAGTATTAATTGGGGGGGGGTTTTGACTTCTGGGGCTTTAAC
>NZ_JADEWC010000058.1 GCF_015207825.1 Cyanobacterium stanieri LEGE 03274 | reverse complement strand
TTCTTAAAGTAGTGGTATATCGATAAACTTCGGCTTTACCTACGTTTTGAGAGTTCATCCAGAGACTAACACATTTATTACGTACGAATTGGACTGTACGAATGCCCTCATCGATAGCTTTAAATTGTGGAGGTTTTCCTCTTAGTTTGTACTCTAAAATAAACATTTTACGCTAGTTAACCCAGAATAATAAATATAATAGCATAAAAAAGTCGCCCTAAAAGAGTGAGGCTTTAAACCCATTCTTTCGGTAAAAAAACATCATCAAAGAATTTTATAAGAGAAACAAAAAAACCATTATAACCCTTGAATTCTCAGCAAATAAAGACACTAAAAACAAAAATTTACTTATAATTTCTTATCAACCTGAAAAGTATCGACACATTTTTTAGTCATCATACATATTACCATAGTGATCACAAGCAATTTTAAATTATCGATATTTTATACAAGTAACAAAGGTGCAATTTTTAAAAGAAATTATTGGGCGTTGGTGGTCAGAATTTACCCTACAAACGAAGTTGATGGCAACAGCTACCCTAGTTGTCTCCCTCGTCATGAGTAGTTTAACTTTTTGGGCAGTAAACTCCATTCAACAAGAGGCACAAATAAACGACACCCGTTTTGGTAGAGATTTAGGGCTTTTGTTGGCAAGTAACGTTGCCCCTTTGATTGCTGAAGACAATTTAACGGAAGTAGCCCGTTTTTCAGGTCGATTTTATAACAGTACCTCCAGTGTACGATATATCATTTACGCAGACCAAGAGGGTAATATTTTTTTCGGGATTCCCTTTTCCCAAAATGAAGTTAAAAACTCCCTCACCATCCAAAGAAAATTAGAACTTCCCGAAGAATATAACCATGACATAAAATTACCCATGGTACGTCAGCATATCACCCCCGATGGACAAGTAACCGATGTATTTGTTCCTTTAGTAGATAACAATCAACCCCTAGGCACTTTAGCCATCGGTATTAACCCTAACCCTACCCTCGTAGCCTCCTCCAACCTCACAAGGGATGTTACCATCGCCGTATTTATTTCCATTTGGGCCATGGTAATTTTGGGAGGGGTATTTAATGCCCTCACTATTACTCAACCCATTAAGGAGTTACTGTTGGGGGTGAAAAATATCGCCGCAGGAAACTTCAAACAAAGAATTGACTTACCCCTAGGGGGAGAATTAGGGGAGTTAATCCTTAGCTTCAATGACATGGCAGAAAGGCTCGAAAAATTTGAAGAACAAAATATTGAGGAATTAACCGCCGAAAAAGCTAAATTAGAAACCTTGGTTTCCACCATCGCTGACGGGGCTATTCTTCTTGATTCTCAGTTAAAGTTAGTGTTGGTCAATCCCACAGCTAATAAAATGTTTGGATGGGATGATAAAAACATTATTGGTAAATATTTACTGGATTTTTTACCCTCAGAAATAGGGCAACAACTACAAAAACCATTAAAAAATATTTCCGTAGAAGAAGAACATATCGACGATGAGCAATACTATCATATTTCCCCCACAAGAGGCGAATTTAGGGTTACTTTAAGAGAACCTAATCACCATACTTTTAGAATCCTCATTACTCAAGTTTTAGACCAAAATCAAGAAAATTTGAAAGGTATTGTAATGACGGTTCAAGATATTACCAGGGAGGTAGAATTAAATGAAGCTAAGAGCCAATTTATTAGTAATGTTTCCCATGAGTTAAGGACTCCTTTGTTTAATATTAAGTCTTTTATTGAAACTTTGGCAGAATATGGAGATGATTTAACAGAAAATGAAAAAGTTGAGTTTTTACAAACGGCGAATCATGAAACCGATAGATTAACGCGTTTAGTGAATGATGTTCTGGATTTATCTCGTTTAGAATCTTCGAGAAGTTATGAATTTCAAGCCCTTGATTTAGAACAACCCATCGAACAAACCTTAAGGACTTATCAATTGTATGCTAAAGATAAAAATATTGAGTTGATAAGAGATGTGGAGGCTTTATTACCTTCGGTATGGGGCCATTATGATTTATTGTTGCAGGTGTTTACTAATTTGGTCGGTAATGCCCTTAAATTTACTCCTGAGCAGGGTAAAATCACCATTAAGGCTTATGGAGTAAAAAATAATCCTGAACAACCTGAGGAAATATCCCATGTGCGGGTGGAGGTAACAGACACGGGCATTGGTATTGCAAAAGAGGATCAAGAGGCGATTTTTGATCGTTTTTTCCGGGTAGAAAATCGGGTTCATACCCTTGAAGGCACTGGATTAGGACTTTCTATTGTTAAAAACATTGCGGACAAACACCATACTAAGGTTAATTTAGTGAGTGAAGTGGGGGTAGGTACTACTTTTTGGTTTGATTTACAGGTGTTTCAAGAGGAAAAAGTGCCTGTGGCTCACTGATTGAGTATGTGTTAGGTCTGTCTCTTATACAC
>NZ_JADEWC010000057.1 GCF_015207825.1 Cyanobacterium stanieri LEGE 03274 | reverse complement strand
AGACTTAGCCTCTGCTGAAGCAGTTTCTGCTCCTGTAATCAACGGTTAATTTCTACTTGGAATTGAGTTTAACAACTAAATAATAACTAGAAAGCACTCTCCTTTATTGGGGGGTGCTTTTTGGTGTTGAAAATTATTCTGAGTAATGCTAGATAGTCTCAATATTAATAAAAAAAATAAGAGGTTATTTGGCTGTTTTTTTTCTCAATACCGTGAATATAAGTTAATTAATACTTAAGTGTAGATATTTTGGAATAGTTTCATTGTCAATAAGTATTGTCAATAAGTAAATTTTATTGGTAAAAAGTATATGTAGATTAGGTTTTACCCTTGCACTTTTATTGAGAATCAGATATGATGAAATGGTAACAAAGAGGTAAAAATATGCAGGGTAATCAAGATGTTAAGGTAAGCCTTAATGAAGTTTTAAAGATTAAATTGACTGCAATTAACCAATTTTTTTTACACGCAAGAATGTGTAAAAATTGGGGGTTAAATCGTTTAAATGGGTATGAGTATAGTTACTCTATTAAGTTAATGAAACAGGCTGACAAAATTATTGAGCGTGTTTTCTTTTTAGAGGGTTTACCTAATTTACAGGATTTGGGTAGTCTTTTGATTGGGGAAGATGTGCCTGAAATTTTGGCTAATGATTTGACTCTTACTCAGGATATGGCTCAGAGTTTACGCGGTGCGATCGCCCTTAGCGAAAATCAACAGGATTATGTAACCAGAGATTTATTTCAAGAATTGTTGGAAGAAACTGAGGAGCAAATAGATTGGATCGAGTCCCAACAGTGGTTAATAGCTGAATCTGGCTTACAGAATTTTTTACAGTCTATGATGTAGATAATAGAATCATAGCGAGTTTTACACCATCACTAAGAATAAAGAGGAAACAATGGAAGGTAGCAAAAAAGTCATCACAGAATTACAAAAATTACTCCGTAGCGAACTATCAGCAAGGGATCAATATTTTACCCATTCCCGTATGTATCAAGATTGGGGTTTGCATAAACTTTATGAACGCATTGACCATGAAATGCAGGATGAAACCCAACACGCCGATATGTTAATTAAGCGTATCTTATTTTTGGGAGGTTCTGTAGATTTAGGAGATCAAGCGGATTTGAGGGTAGGTGCGACAGTACCTGAGATGCTCAAAAAAGATCTTGAGGTGGAGTATGAAGTTATTGATAACCTCAAAAGTTCCATCGCTGTGTGTGAGCAAGAGCAAGATTATGTTTCCCGAGACTTATTGCGTCAAATGTTGGATGACACAGAACAAGATCATGCCCACTGGTTAGAACAACAACTATGGTTAATTGATAATATTGGTTTACCCAATTATTTACAATCTCAAATGAGTTAAGAATCGGGTTTTTTGCGGTGAGGGAATATGGATTGTCGGTAAGTGCGATCATGAAGTGCCACGGTGCGATCGCCCCTTACCCCAGCCAATAAAATATAGACTAACAAGGGCATATCTACAAGCCCTTTTTTTATGGCAAAAACAGCTTCACCCATGAACTATTTTTCTGCAAAAACCGTCAAATATATTGAATTGCTGTAAAATAACCTTTGATAATACATTCACCCCTAAACTTATTCTGATAAGCCATTAAATTAAACCCATATGATGTAAATAATTAACACATCAAGCCCCAAAAGCCTAGACTAAATCAATAAAACCTCAAGCACCTACCAATAACAAAAAGATACTATGTGGAAAAATTTGACCCTTAAATTAACATCAAAACTAGGAATATTTGCCTTTTTCTGGATGATACTCTTTTCCCACAGCGCCCAAGCCGCCCTAGAACTAAGGGTAATGGTGCGAAAAAGTGCCAATAGTTTACCCGTAGGCAGTTCAACCACCGCAGTAGTCAAAGATGCGAACGGTAGAGTATTAGGGCAAGTCGCTGCCAGAAACTCCTTCAACAGTCGTATCAACGGTAGCAATGTTAATTTAGGCCAGTGGAATTCCAGTCGCCTTTGGTTAGAACCCAGTGGAGATGGAGTAGTATGGATTGGAGATAATTGGTATCGAGGTAGAGTATTACTGGTAAAAGAAGGTAATGGAGTTACCGCCATTAACTATGTGGACATGGAAGATTATCTTTATAGTGTAGTGGGAGCAGAAGCCATTCCCAGTTGGCCCCAAGAAGCCCTCAAAGCTCAGGCAGTAGCCGCCCGTAGTTACGCCCTCCATCAAAGAAATAACTCTCGTAGCTCATTATATGACCTTGACACCACCA
Organism: Cyanobacterium stanieri LEGE 03274; assembly: GCF_015207825.1. NCBI lineage: Bacteria > Bacillati > Cyanobacteriota > Cyanophyceae > Chroococcales > Geminocystaceae > Cyanobacterium > Cyanobacterium stanieri. Next base: position 1,354 of record NZ_JADEWC010000057.1, on the reverse strand, counting down.
CCAGAACCCAAGTATATAAGGGCTTAAAAAGTGAATATACCACCACCCATCAGGCCGTCAAAGCCACTGAAAATCAAGTGATGACCTACAATGGACAAGTAATTTTAGCGGTGTTTCATTCTTCCTCGGGGGGACATACGGAAAACGTAGAGGACATTTGGACTTCTCCTTTACCTTACTTGCGAGGGGTGGTAGATTATGATCAGACTTCCCCTGTTTTTTCTTGGAATAAAACAGTCAACCCTACTCAAATTAGTCGAGCCGTGGGGGGTATTGGTAATATCCGTTCCATGGTGCCAGAAAAAACGACTCCTCAAGGTAGAGTTGTATCTATGCGAGTGGTGGGGGATTCTAGTAGTCGTAGTGTTAAGGGGACAGATTTGAGACAGGCTCTGGATTTACGTAGTACCCTTTTCCGTGTTTCCCTTGGAAATGGTGGGGTACAGGTTTCAGGAAGGGGATTTGGTCATGGTATTGGTTTAAGTCAGTGGGGAACTTATTATTTAGCTCAAAATGGTATTAATTACCAACAAATTTTGGCTCATTATTATCGCAATGCTCGATTATCTCGATTACAAACTAGATAAATTTTACTAATGACTATCGTATCTCCTTTTCAAGACTGGGAAGCATCTTTTAATGATATTTGTGCTAAATTGATAGACCAGCTAAATGATGATCAATATTTGGTGTTGGAATTGAGGGCGGAGAATAGTCATTTTGTCCGTTTTAATAACGCCAGGGTAAGGCAAACGGGCATTGTTATTGATGGGCAGGTGTCTATGAAGATGATTTCAAGGGGACGAATTGCCTATGTGGATTTTCCCCTGACGGGGGATAAGGAAGTTGATTTGTCTATGGCACAAGAGTGTTTTAATTATTTACGGGCAGAAATTCCTCAACTTCCCCCTGACCCCTATATTGTGTTACCTTCTGATTTAGGTTCTTCCTATGAGGTATATGGGGGAAATTTACTTGATGTTGATGAGGCGGTGGATTCTATTTTGCCTGTGGTGCAGGGGCTAGATTTTACGGGGCTTTATGCTTCAGGGGGTTTAATTCGAGCTAATTATAATTCTTTGGGCCAAAAGCATTGGTTTGCGACGGATTCTTTTTTTGTGGATTATTCTTTGATTAATGATAGGGATAAGGCTATTAAGGGAAGTTATTCTGGCCGTGATTGGGATGATGAGCTTTTTGGAAAGCACATTGAGCAAGAAAGGGTTTTGTTGCAACGGTTAGATTTACCCATTCGGGAGATTTTACCTGATTCTTATCGTACTTATCTTGCCCCTGCGGCGGTAGCGGATTTGTTACATATGTTTTCTTGGGGCGCGATGGGGGAGGCTTCTAT
>NZ_JADEWC010000056.1 GCF_015207825.1 Cyanobacterium stanieri LEGE 03274 | reverse complement strand
CAAAGAATCAAGTTAGTTAATATTGCTCAAAATGTGGCTCGTAATCCTGATTATCAAACTCAAGTGGTTGATAACCCAGATGCTCAAAATAGTCGCTTGGCGATCGCCCATCTCATCAAACAAGCCGTTAACCAAGAAAGACGGAAGGAGTTAAGTTTATATAAAAATTACTCCCAAGATCCTGATTTTCAAAAAGCCTTTGAGCATAGTATTATGCGTATCTTAGAAGCTACTTTGACCGATTCTAATATCAACCTTGATAATATGAAGTTTGGCTCTTAGCTCTATGTTTTCTGACGTTTCCGCCCATTTAGAAAAAATAAGTAGAATTAAGTTAGTAATATTTATACTTCTACTTTGATCCATGTCTAGCAATATCAACTGGCAAAATCTTCGCTCTTGGGGTGGTTCACAACATACTGGATTCGAGGAATTATGTTGTCAACTTGCGGCTTATGAATCAGTACCACAAGGTTTAAACTTTGTGCGTAAAGGTACTCCTGATGGTGGTGTTGAATGCTATTGGATCTTACCCAATGGTGATGAGTGGGGCTTACAAGCTAAATTTTTTCTATCTGTAGGTCATAAACAATGGACACAACTAGATGAGTCTGTTAAAACTTTTTTAGAAAAACATCCTCGAATGGTTAGTTATACAATTTGTATTCCATTAGATCGAGCAGATCCTCGAAAAAAGGAAGAAAAATGGTTTATGGATAAATGGAATGAACGAGTAGAAAAATGGAAAAATTGGGCTAAAGAAAAGGATAGAACTATAGAATTTATTTACTGGGGAGAACATGAAATTTTTGAACGATTGTCTAGTGAAGAGCATCGAGGTAGATACTTTTTCTGGTTTAATACTGAACAATTTAGTCAAAGATGGTTTAAAGCGCGTTTAGATGAAACTATTTCTGATGCAGGAACACGCTATACTCCTGAATTAAATATAGAGTTACCAATTGCTAAACTTTTTGATGGTTTAGGCAGAACTAAAGAATTTTTAGATCGCATCAAAATAATTAGAGGAGAAATCAAGCGATCACTACCAACAATCAATAATTCAGAACCAGAAGAATCAATACAATCATTATCTACTGAACTTTATGATAAAGTTACCCAACTATTAGACAAGCTGTATAACTTAGACACAATAGGAATTAATAAAATTGATTTTGTTTCAATTAAAAATTTAGCATCTGAATCCTATGATTATGCTTATGAATATATTGATGTATTAAAAAATATTAAATCTCAACCTAAAGATCAAACGGAAAAAGAAAATAGCCATGGGAGAGATTATAACTATACACAACATAATCTTTATGAATTAATAAAAAGGATAAGTTCATTGGAAAGATTTGCAGAAAGTAACGAAGCACTACTTGCAAACCTTTCTGCTTTGCTGTTATTAGGTAAAGGTGGAATAGGGAAAACTCATTTGTTATGTGATATTGCTCAGAATAGAACTAAGTCTGAGTTACCGACAGTTTTACTTTTAGGTGAAAAATTTAATGATACAGAACCTTGGTCACAAATTATTCGTCATTTGAAATTATCTTGTAGTGAAGAAGAATTTTTAGGAGGGTTAGAATCTTCTGCACAAGCTAAACAATCTAAAGCGTTGATTCTCATTGATGCTTTAAATGAAGGAGAAGGCAGAAAACTATGGAAAAAATATTTAGCAGGAATGTTAACTACGTTATCAAATTATCCTTGGATCAGCATTGCTGTTAGTGTTCGTACTCCCTATAAAGATGATGTTATTCCTAAGAGTCTTGATGCAACTAAATTAATAGAAGAAACACACTATGGTTTTATTCAACATGAAGATCAAGCAACCAAAACCTTTTTCCACTATTTTGGGATTAAACGCCCTAGTATTCCTTTGTTAAATCCTGAGTTTCAGAATCCTCTATTTCTCAAATTATTTTGTAAAGGTCTGGAAAATAAAGGTATGACTGAAGTGCCAAAAGGCTTTTACGGGATAAAAACTGTTTTTGATTTTTTTATTGATTCCGTTAACGAAAAATTAGCACAAGAAGAATATTTAGACTTTGATGAAAAAGATAAACCTGTTAATAAGGCTATTAACAAACTAGCTGAGTTAATGGCAAAAGGAAATAAGCAATGGTTAGAGCGTGAAGAAGCTAAGTCTGCGGTTAACAATTTTCTACCTAGTACCAGTTATCACAATTCATTGTTTAGACATTTAGTTATTGAAGGGTTGTTAGCTGAAGATAAATTTTATCAACGTAATGATCAATGGGAGGAAGGTATTCGTTTTACTTACGAAAGATTATCAGATCATTTGATCGTGAAATATTTATTAGATGAATCTCAAGATTTACTTAAAAAGTATAAAGATAATCCAAACGAAATAAATTTATTACCCATTAAACAATACATAGATAAATTAGTAAAAAATAAATATTATTATTATCAAAATCAGGGGTTAATTGAAGCATTCTCTATTCAAATTCCTGAAATAATTCAAAAAGAATTAATAGAAATTTTACCTTATTTTGCACAAGAGTATATATTTATTGAAAGTTTTATTGAAAGTTTAATCTGGCGTAAACCAGAGTCCATTACAGAAGGAACTTTGAAATGTATTAATGAATATGTTGTCACTACTGAAGGAATGGAAAATAAATTATTCAATGCTTTTCTAACAGTATCAACCAATATTGATCATCCTTATAATGCTGACTTCCTTCATAGACATCTTAAACAATTAGAAATGCCTAAAAGAGATGCCCTGTGGTCTATTTTCCTTCATTATGAATATGGAGAACATAAAGCAGTAGATAGTCTTGTAGATTGGGCATGGTCATCAGAAGATAAAAGTCATATTGAAGATGATGCAATTCGTTTATGTGCTATTGCTTTAGCTTGGTTTCTAACAACTTCTAATCGGTTTTTAAGAGATAGAGCGACAAAAGGTTTAGTGTCAATTTTAACTCCCAAAATTTATTTACTAAATCAAATTATTCCTGAATTTCTTGATGTTAATGATTTATATGTTTTAGAAAGGCTTTTTGCTGTTGCCTACGGTTGTGCAATGCGAAGCACTAATTATGATGCAATAGAAGACTTAGCAAAAAATATTTATAATTGGATATTTAAAGATGGTAAGCCTATTCCACATATACTATTAAGAGATTATGCTCGTGGAGTAATTGAAATAGCTTTTAGTAATAACAGTAATTTAGATATTGATATTAATATAGTTAGACCCCCATATAATAGCGATTGGCTTGATTATATTCCCACGGAAGAAGACTTAGAACAATATAAAAATCAAAGTGGCGATATTGAAAAAACAAATTCTGCGTTATCGCACATCTCATATTCTTTATCAGAGTGGGGAGACTTTTCAAGATATATTATTGGTACCAACTATAACTCTTTTCATTGGACTTCTCAGCGATTAAATCAACCAATTCAACTTACTACCGAAGAAATTTATAATCAATTTGTTGAATCATTAACTGAAAAACAGACCAAATTATGGCGAAAATATCAAAATGTAAAAGAAAATATTGAGTATTACCTTATATTAGAACCTGAAAAAAAAATAGAAATTTTTAAACAAGAATTTACAGAAAAAGAGTTAGAAGAAGCAATTAACGATACCATAAAATCTTTGAAAAATACTTTAGGTAAAAAGAAAACTAAGATTTTAGAAGAATCTATAATTCCTTATTTAAACAACAAAAAAGACCTAAATAAACATCATTTTGATTTAAGTATTGCTAAACGCTGGATTTTTTGGAAAGTTTTTGATTTAGGCTGGAATATTGATCTTTTTGGTGATTTTGATTCATTTATTAATTACAGAGATGGAAGAACAAATCACAAGGCTGAGAGAATTGGCAAAAAATATCAGTGGCTTGCCTATCATGAATTTTTAGCTCGTGTATCCGATAATTTTTATTTTAAAGGAGATGATTGGAATCAACATGATAAAAAAGGGTATCAAGGTTCTTGGCAAATTGGAATTAGAGATATTGATCCTTCTTGTTTACTCAAAGATACTCCACAGGAAAACTTAAATAATACTAATCCATCTTGGTGGTGTTCATCAAATTACAATGGGTGGGATTCAATGCCAGATAATATTGAGTGGCTTAAAAGTGATTTGCCTTCAATTGAGAAAATGATCGAGATAATTAAACCTGAAGATAACTCTCAATGGTTTGCTTTAGAAAATTATTATACATGGAAAGAACCAACACCCGTTGATGAAGATAAATATAAGTATTCAAAAAGAGAAATTTGGTATCAAATTAGAAGCTATATAGTTAAAAAAGAAGATATAAATTGTTTATATGATTGGGCTTGTAATCAAGATTTTATGGGACGTTGGATGCCTGAATCTCATGAAAATTTGCAGATATTTTTAGG
>NZ_JADEWC010000055.1 GCF_015207825.1 Cyanobacterium stanieri LEGE 03274 | reverse complement strand
ATAAAAAAACCGCCATGTAGAGAGGCGGTTTTTATGGGAGTATTAAGACAGGCATAGAACTATTGTCCCAAGGGGCTACCCCCGTAGTATCGTCGCTGCAGTTATGTTTCACCCACGAGTTCGGGATGGAATCGTAGTGGTTCCATAACGCTAGATACACCTGTCAAGATTGTGAGGTTAGAAACCCTCAAGACTGCATAGATGATTAGTAAGTAGATTGAAGATAGGTCAAGCTGACGGTCTGTTAGTACACTTCGGCTCCATACATTACTGCACTTCCACCTTGTGCCTATTAACGGGTGTTCTTCCCGTGACCTTACACCAGAATACTCATCTTGAGGTGGGCTTCCCACTTAGATGCTTTCAGCGGTTATCCACTCCGTACATGGCTACCCAGCGTTTACTGTTGGCACAATAACTGGTACACCAGCGGTACGTCCTTCCCGGTCCTCTCGTACTAAGGAAGGCTCCTCTCAATATTCTCACGCCTGCACCGGATATGGACCGAACTGTCTCACGACGTTCTGAACCCAGCTCACGTACCGCTTTAATGGGCGAACAGCCCAACCCTTGGGACGTACTTCCGCCCCAGGTTGCGATGAGCCGACATCGAGGTGCCAAACCTCCCCGTCGATGTGAACTCTTGGGGGAGATCAGCCTGTTATCCCTAGAGTAACTTTTATCCGTTGAGCGACGGCCCTTCCACACAGCACCGTCGGATCACTAAGACCGTGTTTCCACCCTGCTCGACTTGTTGGTCTCGCAGTCAAGCTACCTTCTGCCTTTGCACTCTTCGACTGATTTCCAACCAGTCTGAGGTAACCTTTGTACGCCTCCGTTACCTTTTTGGAGGCGACCGCCCCAGTCAAACTACCCACCTGAAACTGTCCTCATTTAAGAGTTAGAATTCTAGCCTTCTGAGAGTGGTATCTCACCATTGACTCTATTATCCCCACAAGGATAATTTCTTCGTCTCCCACCTATCCTGCGCACAGCAGGCCCGAACACAATTCCAAGCTATAGTAAAGCTTCATAGGGTCTTTCTGTCCAAGTGCAGGTAGTCCGTATCTTCACAGACAATCCTATTTCGCCGAGCCTCTCTCCGAGACAGCGCCCAGATCGTTACGCCTTTCGTGCGGGTCGGAACTTACCCGACAAGGAATTTCGCTACCTTAGGACCGTTATAGTTACGGCCGCCGTTCACCGGGGCTTCAGTCGCTAGCTTCATCCTAAGACTGACCAACTTCTTTAACCTTCCGGCACTGGGCAGGCGTCAGCCCCTATACTTCCTCTTTCGAGTTTGCAGAGACCTATGTTTTTGCTAAACAGTCGCCTGGGCCTTTTCACTGCAACCACCTCTCGGTGGCACCCCTTCTCCCGAAGTTACGGGGTCATTTTGCCGAGTTCCTTAGAGAGAGTTAACTCGCTCCCCTTAGTATTCTCTACTTGCCTACCTGTGTCGGTTTCGGGTACCGGGACTCTACATTCAACACTATTAAAGCTTTTCTTGCCACTATCCTTACACTCACACAACCGAGGTTGCTTCCAATCCACTTAGGACGAGTTTATCTTTCATGGGTCCCTTTAATAGCTCCTGCAAAGCCACGCAGGAATATTTACCTGCTTGCCATCGACTACGCTATTCGCTTCGCCTTAGGTCCGGGCTAACTCTCCACGGACGAACCTTCTGGAGAAACCCTTAGGCTTTCGGGGTTGAGGATTCTCACCTCAATTTTCGCTACTTAAGCCGACATTCTCACTTCTCTATCGTCCACATCTGCTTGCCGCTAATGCTTCTCCCAATAGAGAACGCTCCCCTACCACTCAAAATATGAGTCCATAGCTTCGGTGAAAGACTTAGCCCCGTTCATTTTCGGCGCAGGAGCGCTTGACCAGTGAGCTATTACGCACTCTTTCAAGGATGGCTGCTTCTAGGCAAACCTCCTGGTTGTCTCTGCACTCCCACCTCCTTTATCACTTAGTCTTTACTTGGGGACCTTAGCTGATGGTCTGGGCTGTTTCCCTTTCGACGATGAAGCTTATCCCCCACCGTCTTACTAGTGCTACAATCATGGGTATTCTGAGTTTGTCTCATCTTGGTACCGCTCTCGCAGCCCGCAACGAAACAGTGCTTTACCCCCCATGACATTTCACACCGCTGCGCCTCAACACATTTCGGGGAGAACCAGCTAGCTCCGGGTTCGATTGGCATTTCACCCCTAACCACACCTCATCCGCCAATTTTTCAACATTGGTCGGTTCGGACCTCCACCACCTGTTACGGTGGTTTCATCCTGGACATGGTTAGATCACCCGGGTTCGGGTCTACAAACTGTGACTAGCGCCCTATTTAGACTCGATTTCTCTTTGGCTTCGACTTTCCGTCTTAACCTGCCACAGCCTGTAAGTCGCCGGCTCATTCTTCAACAGGCACACGGTCATCCGTTCTATCGGACTCCCATTGCTTGTAAGCTAATGGTTTCATGTTCTATTTCACTCCCCTCCCGGGGTTCTTTTCACCTTTCCCTCGCGGTACTTTTCTCTATCGGTCACACTTTGTATTTAGCCTTACCACGTGGTCGTGGCTGATTCACACGGGATTTCTCTTATACCGTGCTACTCGGGATTCACCTACAATTATTTCTGTTTTCAACTACAGGACTTTCACCTTCTATGGTCTAGTTTTCAGCTAGTTCGTTTAACATCCACTCTCGATATTGGTGTCCCACTACCCCAGCATTCGTAAACGCTGGTTTAGGCTACTCCCGCTTCGCTCGCCGCTACTAAGGGAATCACTTTTGTTTTCTCTTCCTCTGGCTACTAAGATGTTTCAGTTCACCAGGTTTGCTCATCACCTCAAAAAAGGTGTGTTTTTAGGGTTGCCCCATTCGGACATTCTCGGCTCAATGTTTGCTTCCAACTCCCCGAGACTTTTCGCAGGTTGCTACGTCCTTCTTCGCCTTCGTGTGCCTAGGTATCCACCATTAGCCCTTCTTTGCTTGACCTTATCTGTTTTGATACAGACTTTCCTACTTACTTTTTTTTCTATGCAGTTTTCAAGGTTCTTACTGAGACTTTATCCCAGCAGTTGTTCGGTTAAACAGTGCCAAGTTTTTCTCACTGGAGATAAGCGGACTCGAACCGCTGACATCCTGCTTGCAAAGCAGGCGCTCTACCAACTGAGCTATACCCCCACCTATGGGCCATCCTGGACTTGAACCAGGGACCTCACCCTTATCAGGGGTGCGCTCTAACCACCTGAGCTAATAGCCCATGAACCCAATCTCTAGTCTGAAAACCATCCTTCATCACATTCCTTGTTGACCACTATTCGTGGTCTCCCTTATAAGGAGGTGATCCAGCCACACCTTCCGGTACGGCTACCTTGTTACGACTTCACCCCAGTCACTAGTCCCACCTTCGGCGTCCTCCTCCTATACCGGTTGGAGTAACGACTTCGGATGTTACCAACTTCCATGGTGTGACGGGCGGTGTGTACAAGACCCGGGAACGGATTCACCGCAGTATGCTGACCTGCGATTACTAGCGATTCCTCCTTCACGTCGGCGAGTTTCAGCCGACGATCTGAACTGGGGCTGGGTTTGATGGGTTTCGCTCCACCTTACGGTCTCGCATCCCTTTGTCCCAACCATTGTAGTACGTGTGTAGCCCAAGACGTAAGGGGCATGCTGACTTGACGTCATCCCCACCTTCCTCCGAGTTCTCCCCGGCGGTCTCCCTAGAGTCCCCAACTTAATGCTGGCAACTAAGGACGAGGGTTGCGCTCGTTGCGGGACTTAACCCAACATCTCACGACACGAGCTGACGACAGCCATGCACCACCTGTCACGATGTTCCCTAAGGCACTCTCAACTTTCATCAAGATTCATCGGATGTCAAGTCTTGGTAAGGTTCTTCGCGTTGCATCGAATTAAACCACATACTCCACCGCTTGTGCGGGTCCCCGTCAATTCCTTTGAGTTTCACACTTGCGTGCGTACTCCCCAGGCGGGATACTTAACGCGTTTGCTTCAGCACAGCCGGAGTTTATACCCGCTACACTTAGTATCCATCGTTTACCGCTAGGACTACAGGGGTATCTAATCCCTTTCGCTACCCTAGCTTTCGTCCCTCAGTGTCAGTACATGTCCAGTAGAGCGCCTTCGCCACTGGTGTTCTTCCTAATCTCTACGCATTTCACCGCTACACTAGGAATTCCCTCTACCCCTCCTGTACTCTAGCTTTTCAGTTTCCACACCCTGCCCGAGGTTGAGCCTCGGTCTTTGAATGCGGACTTGAAATGCCACCTACGGACGCTTTACGCCCAATGATTCCGGATAACGCTTGCATCCTCCGTATTACCGCGGCTGCTGGCACGGAGTTAGCCGATGCTTATATCAGGTACCGTCACTTTCTTCTTCCCTGAGTTTTGAGGTTTACAACCCAAGAGCCTTCCTCCCTCACGCGGTATTGCTCCGTCAGGCTTTCGCCCATTGCGGAAAATTCCCCACTGCTGCCTCCCGTAGGAGTCTGGGCCGTGTCTCAGTCCCAGTGTGGCTGCTCATCCTCTCAGACCAGCTACTGATCGTTGCCTTGGTGATCTCTTACATCACCAACTAGCTAATCAGCCGCGAGCTCTTCCCTAGGCGATAAATCTTTTACTTTTCAGCTCATCCGGTATTAGCAGTCGTTTCCAACTGTTGTCCCCGACCTAAGGGCAGATTCTCACGTGTTACTCACCCGTCCGCCACTATCACCTAAGTGACCGTTCGACTTGCATGTGTTAGGCATACCGCCAGCGTTCATCCTGAGCCAGGATCAAACTCTCCATTGTAAGTTCTTAATTACCTTAGTAATCAATTCCTTTTTTTGAAGTAGTTTTACTTGCTCTTCTTTGCAATCATCAAACCTAAGTTTGATTTTTTTTGTTTATTTCTTAAATAAGTTCTTTGACAAGGATGTATGTAATACTTGAAAAATGGCTTTCAAACTATTGAATTGTCGAGGTTCGTGGTGACTGTCGAGGGGTTGTGTCCCTCAATCGCACATATACTAATATAACTAACTCTCCTCAAAATGGCAACTTTTTCTCGAAACTTTTTTTCAACTTCTGTCACAACTGTTACATATTAAGGCTTTTGACCTTTCAATCTTTTTTTCTTTTCGCTGGGCATCGC
>NZ_JADEWC010000054.1 GCF_015207825.1 Cyanobacterium stanieri LEGE 03274 | reverse complement strand
CTCCCCCCCTTCCCCAATGAAATTGCCTATCAGTTTATCGAAGAAGAATTAGGGGCAAAACCCGAAGAAATATACGCCCAAATTACCCCCAACCCCATCGCCGCCGCATCCTTAGGGCAAGTATATCGGGGTAAACTCAAAACAGGGGAAGAGGTAGCAATTAAAGTCCAACGTCCCGATTTGGTAAGACGAATTACCCTTGATATATATATCATGCGTACCATTGCTAGTTGGGTAAAAAGAAATGTTAGACGTATTCGCTCAGATTTAGTGGCCATTACCGATGAATTAGCCGCTCGAATTTTCGAGGAAATGAACTACATGAAGGAGGGAGAAAATGCCTCTAAGTTTAAAGAATTGTATGGTCATTTAGATGAAATTTATGTCCCTAGAATCTACTGGGAATATACTGGTAGAAGGGTATTAACCATGGAATGGATTAACGGCACAAAATTAACCGACATCCAAAAAATTCAAGCTCAGGGTATCGATGCCACCCATTTAGTGGAAGTGGGGGTTCAATGTTCCCTACGACAATTATTAGAACATGGGTTCTTCCATGCCGATCCTCACCCCGGAAATCTTTTGGCCATGGAGGATGGTAGATTGGCTTACCTTGATTTTGGTATGATGAGTAATATTAAGCCTTATCAAAGATATGGTTTAATTGAGGCGGTAGTTCACCTCGTAAATCGTGATTTTGATGGGTTAGCCCAAGATTATGTTAACTTAGACTTCCTGACCCCTGATACGGATTTAACGCCTATAATACCTGCTTTAGCGGAAGTTTTTAACAATGCTTTGGGAGCTAGTGTAGCGGAATTGAATTTTAAAAAAATTACTGATGAAATGTCGGCGATGATGTATGAATTTCCTTTCCGTGTTCCTGCCTATTATGCTTTAATTATCCGTTCGATGGTTACCTTAGAAGGTATTGCCATTAACATTGATCCTGAATTTAAGGTTTTGAGTAAGGCTTATCCTTATGTAGCCAAAAGACTCTTAACTGATAATTCCGATCAGTTACAGGCTAGTTTAAGGGATTTATTATTTAAAGATGGTAGTTTCCGTTGGAATCGTTTAGAGAATTTGTTGCGCAATGCGAAGGATTCTCCTGATTATGATTTTGACCGGGTTATGAATCAGGGTATGGAGTATTTACTTTCGGAAAGGGGTAATTTTATTCGGGAGAGATTGGCAACGGAGATTGTGAATTATCTTGATACCATGGGACAAAAAACATGGTTTAATATTTCTGCTTCTTTGAGAAAGGTTGTGGGTTGGGATTCTCCTAAACGTCCTACGGGGGTTACTAATGGTAATGGGGCTATGGATGGTAAGTCTATGGAACACTTACAAAATATTATTGGTATTTTACAGGAAACTGACGGTTATGATCCTGTGAAGTTAGTACCCATTATTATGAAGATTTTACAAAATTCCGAGACTCAGAAGTTAGGGCAACAAATTGCAGGGGAATTGGCTAGTAAGGCTACGGCGAGATTAATTCGTAATTTATTGTTGGATAGTTCTAATAGTAGCAATGGTAAGGGCGATCAATTATCTTTACCTGTGGCGGCGATGAAGTGAAGATGATATTTGATAGTAAGTCTGAGTAATCATTTATAATCTCAAGTTCGGATAATTAGTTATAAATAAATTGGGTTTTAGCAGTTGCCCCACGGTGTAAACAATAGACAATGGACAATAAATAGTTATTATCTTTTGTCTGTTGCCCGTGGTTATCGAGCGAAGTCGAGAGGCCCTGTTCCCCACCGTAGTTAGTATATTATTTAAACAGGATTTATTATTAATTGTTAAAACTTTTTCGTTGTTGATAATATTTAATTAAAAAGGTAACTCCTAGCCAAATCCCTACTACCAATAATCCAAATAAACCAAATTTTGCGATTAGTGCCACTAAATCAGGTAAAGGAATGATTCGACCGACAAAGTAGGAAAGGGTTACAATTACTGAAGCCCAAACCGTTGCTCCTGTGAAGTTAAAAAATAAAAATTTACCGTAATTCATTTCGGTTATTCCTGCTATGGGGCCAGCAAAAATTCTTAATAAGGTGACAAAACGTCCAAAAAATATTGCTTTTCCAGCGTTCTCATTAAATTTATGCTTGGCGATCGCCAATTGGGTTTCTTCAAGACGAAAAATTCTGGCAAACTTAACGAAAAGTGACCAACCGCCAATTCTGCCTAGCCAGTAGCCACAATTATCACCAATAACCGCCCCTGAAATGGCACTGACTAAAACCCACCAATAGTTTAATTCTCCACTCCCTGCTAGAAATCCTCCAATGACGGTGATGGTTTCTCCGGGTAAGGGAATCCCCGTATTTTCTAAGGCAATACCCACAAAAACTGCCCAGTAACCATATTCTTGAGCTAATTCTTGCATTTGCTCTAATGAGAAAAATTCCATAACCATAAGACTTTTTGATTACTTGACAGATACATAACTTAATTAATCTTAACTCAAGGGGACTGTTTTTAGGGAGGGGAAAACACTGTATTCCTTGATTCCTATTCAATAACAATCAAATAATTAAGATAGTTAGTTTTTCTCAGGAATGGATTTGCAGATAAAGTCAATGATCTTACTATAGCGGTTAATGTCGTTGGATGGGGGTAAGTCAAAATAACTTAATTGTTTACCTATCCTAGTAGCCATGGTATTGATAGTATGGGTTGGACGATATTGGATTACTTGCTGGGCTAGGTTAAGGATTGCTTGGGCACAGGCTTGGGGTTGGTGATGTTGTTGGAGAGTTTTTTTCCCTTCTATGCCCATTTGAGCAAATTTTTGGGGCTGATCTAAAAAATCATTTAAATGGTTAACTAAGTCCTCTATTTCGTGGTTTGGACGCACAAAGGCGACGGCTTGAGGATTTAAGTTACTGTACCATTCTGTTTGAGAAACGATGGTGGGTAGGGCATAACTCCAGAGGTGTAGTTGACTGGCGGAGGCTTCTCCCATGGAGGGATTTCTAAGATTGATAGCCAAATTAGCACCACATAAAGCTGTATTTAATTCTTGTTCAGAGACAAAACCTTGTAACGTAACTATCTTTTCTAATCCTAATTCTTTAATTTGTTTTAAAAAACAATCTTTATCTGGAATCTCACCGTAAATATTTAAATGAAATTTGTCTTTACGAGTAACCATCGCAAGGGCGTGAAATACAGATGTTAAGCAACGATTATGTCCCATAAATCCAATCATAATAATTTGATAGGGTATTTGACTTTTTCTGCTATTAATCTGGGTAGGATTATCAACAAGATAGGGCAACGGTGTATATCCTGTTATGAATTGATTTTTATTACTCAAACTATTATAAGAATCGTAGTTATGTGTAAGCACTCCTATTGCTCCTTTAAGAGCAAGAGAAGTCATCGGATATTTGTTTGCCATGAAACTTATTGGTATTAAACCATTTAAAAATTTATTGGCATCGTTAAGTCCTTCCATTCCATAAATATTGAAAACTCGATGTAAATATTCTTGCTTATTAAACACTTGTTGCTCATTAACAGACAACATATAAAAAAAATCTTGTAATTTGTAGTCATGAAGAACCACTAATCCTGGACATTGTGTACTAATTTTCCATATATCACGATGAAAAAGATGATTGTTTCCCAATTGATAAATATTTAAATCTGCTTCATTAATTTCAGACCAAGGAATGTAATTGTAACGACAATAGCGAACAGACATAGCATCATTAAGTTTACTATCCCAGTAATCTTGATTTGTCCAAACCCTTATATCAGCAAAATCTTGCAAAATAGGTAGTATCTTGATGCTATAGTTGGCAATTTCTGTTCTAGCAGGGGGAAGAGGTGTAAACCAGTTTATTTTCATATTACTTAAATATAAATAGTAGGTATTGAAAAGGCAACAAAAAATTAAAAATCAGTTAATTTATTAACAACATTAGTCCAACTAATATCTAATTCTTCATAACGTTTCCGTGCGTTTTTGCCTAAATGGGATGCTAAACGGTGATTTTCCCATAATTCATCCATTCCTTGAGCAAGGGCTAGTGGATCGGATTGTGTAACTATTCCCGTTTCCTTATGTTCTATGAATTCTAAAGATCCTCCAGAATCATTACAGGTAATAGTAGGTTTAGAGGAAAGCATACTTTCCAAGGTCACATAGCCGTAATCTTCATCAAAGGGAGCATAAATAATGCCCATAGATTCAGCATAATACTTAATTTTTTCAGCTTCGGAAATTTGACCTACAAAAATAGCTCTATCTCCTATATTGAGTTTACTGACCATTTTTTGTAGCTCATCTTCATATAGACCATTATCGGAAGAACCTGCAAAAACGACTTTGACGGGATAGTGTGTTTCTGAAATTGCTTTTAGGACTAGATGTTGTCTTTTGATCTCATTTAAACGACTAGGAAAGAAAAAATATCTTTGAGCTTCCTCACAATGAAACTTATGACTATTCTTCGGCGGATGGTAAAGGACAATAGACTCTAGGTCATTGTATTTTTTTAATCGTTTACTTACATTTTGAGAAATACTACAGATTTTACGACATTCTTTTAAAGCTTGTAAATCTGCATTTATGATTGTTTCCTTGATTTGTAGACCCTCTGGTTTATGTAATAGAAGGCTTAATTTGTTTTCCCAGAAATCATATACATCTCTATGTTGATGTAATAACCATGCTACTTTATTGGGATGTTCATTAAAATAAGCAGGAAATTTGAGGGGAATAATTAAATCAATATCTCGATTAGAAAAATGAGACATATCAAGGAGACGAAAGGTAAACATTAAGTCAAGTGTTTTTTGAGATGGATAAGGTTGAAAAGGTAATGCAACTATTTCAGCACTATGTCCATGATCTTTAAGAGCTTGAACTAATGATTCTGCTAAAATTTCCGCACCTCCTCTAATAAAAGGTACTTGAACGGTAACAACTAAGATGTTCATTTAATTCAATGATGATTGATACTGTTAGTTAAACTGAGAATTAATGGTAGCATTATCTTTGATTATTGAGGGGGGTTGTTAATTCTTGGGCTTGGTAAAAGGTTTCTAAACTGTGAGTATCGCCCACAAAACGCCAGTGCCAAGGTTCGTAACTAATACCCTGTAAGTTGTTGCGAGGAAATGAAAGCTCAAAGCTATAACTAGAAGCATTGGCTTCTAACCATTGATAGGCGGGGGTATTCTCAAAACTTTCTTGTAAATTGGTACTAGAATTATTACCATCCCCTATATCCACGGCATAACCTGTATGATGTTCGCTACGGCCGGGGGGAGCGCTAACTTCGGCTCTTTTTCTTGCGTCTTGATTTCGTTGCTCTTTGACTTCAAAAAACAAATATTCTTGCTCGGCAATGGATCTAAAACCTGAAATTGGTACTAAAATAATCCCTTGACTTCTAGCATCCCTCACCATGGCGTTAAATCTTTCCGCGGCCTTTTTCCTTAGTCTGATTCTACCATCGGCGGTGATGGGGGTTAATTCTGATGGGGGGGCTTCTTCATAGGCGATATGCCCTAATATGTTATCGGGTATGGGG
>NZ_JADEWC010000053.1 GCF_015207825.1 Cyanobacterium stanieri LEGE 03274 | reverse complement strand
GGGGTAAGGGGGGATTTTCGGGGGAATTAAAGCGCAGATAGCTGAAGGATGGTAAGAAGGAATCGGCTTTACCTTCTACTAGGTTACTAATTATTTTGGCGGTGATGGGGGCGAGTAAAATGCCGTTGCGATGATGCCCCGTGGCAAGGATAAGGTTTTGGGCATCTCCATAACCGAGGATGGGCATTTCATCAGGGGTGCCGGGGCGATAGCCGTACCAGATTTCCTCTAGTTTCCATTGGGCAAGGGGGGGATAAAGTCTGATGGCGTTATTAAGTAGGGTATTGACTCCTTGGGCTGTGGTGCCTTTTACCCAGCCGATGTCTTCTACGGTGGCACCCACAATTAAGCGTCCATCTTTTTTGGGTACTAGGTAGGTATTTTCGCCAAAAATTACCCTTTCTAGGGGTTTATCGGAGGGCATTTTTAAACTGAGCATTTGCCCTTTTATGGGGCGCACGGGGAGGGGTTGCAGTTTTCCCGACCATGATCCTCCTGCTAAGATGTAATTGTGGGCTGTAAATGTACCTGAGGAGGTGATAACATCTTTTATTTTACCTTGACTACGGGTAAAGGCGATCGCACTTACTCCCTCCAGAATTTCTACACCGAGGGATTGAGCGATATTTAATAATACCTTACCAAGACGACGGGGATCTACTTGTCCTTCTTCGGGATACCACCAACCACCTACCACATCTTCACCAAAATCAGGTTGATAGTGGGCTAAATTTTTTTTGTCTAACCACAATCCCCCATCATCAGAAGTATTGTCAGGGGTTTCATACACAGGGGCGATGATACCACAGGGATTATAATCCACATCTTCCCCCCCAAGGTGGGATAGTTTCTCAATCCACTGAGGATAAAGGGCGAGGGATTGTAGGGCAAGATTTAACATTTCCCCCGTCAAGTTTTCTGCCCGAGGGGCTAACATTCCTGCGGCGGCATGGGTAGCCGCTTGTTTAAAATTACGACTGAGGATGGTAACTTGTTTATTTCTTAATTTTAGCTCAAGGGCGATCGCCAAGCCAATGATACCACCGCCGATAATAATATTTTCCCTTATATTCATCGCTCAAATACTTTATACCTATTTAATAGGATACCTTAAGACAATTCACAATTCACAATGAAAGTAAAGGTCATGAAAATAAATAATTAAAGTTAATTTTTATCAATGCTATTGCCCTACTCCTTTACTAAATCAATTAAAATAGGAAAACCATTGCCCATTCCCTATTCCCCATTCCCCCCTTAATGACAGATAAAACTCCCCTCGATAAACAAGTATGGATACTGGCAGGGGGCAGGATGTTATTACAATTTGGTACAGGATTCACCCTGTTTTATGCCCCTATTTTCTTCGTCAATCAATTAGGCTTTTCCCCCACATCGGTGGGTATTGCCCTTGGTAGTGCTTCTATATCGGGCATTGTAGGACGTTTTTTGGGAGGCAGTTGGAGCGATTCCCCTGCCTGGGGTAGAAAAAAAACTTTGCTTTTATCGGCTTTTATCTCTGCCTTTGCCGATGTCTTTCTTGCTTCTACCTATGATTATCCTACCCTCTTAATTGGTAATTTATTGATGGGGTTAGGTATCGGTTTTTATTGGCCTCCTGCCGAAGCTATGATAGCGGATTTAACTACCCCTGAGCAAAGAAATTTTGCTTTTGCCCTCAATCGCCTAGGAGATAGTGTGGGCTTGGGTTGTGGGGTGGCTATCGGGGGGGCTTTAATTGCGCTAACGGGTAGTTATCGATTGTTATTTATCATTGACGGTATTTCTTTTGTGGTGTTTTATGGGGTTATTTTTTGGGCTATTAAAGAATCAGGGGAAAAAGAAAGAATCACTCAATCTTTTTGGCAAGGATGGCGAAAAACCTTAAAGGATTATAATCTTTGGATTTTTTGTGTGGTAAATATCATTTTTACTACTTATATTATGCAGTTACAGTCCACTTTACCCCTTTATTTAACTAATTTTGCCGTTAATCCTGATGATTTTTCCATTACTCGTATTAGTGGGTTATTTAGTCTCCATATTGCTTTTGCTGCTTTATTTCAATTACCCGTGGTTAAAATTCTCAATCGTCTAAGCCACATTCAAGGATTAATTTTATCGTTTCTTTTTTGGGCAGTGGGTTTTGTTTTTATCTGGTTGGCAGGAAATTTGACAGAGTATGCCTTTATAACTGCTATGGTAGCGGTGTTGATAAGTGCGATCGCCCTTGCCACCTACAATCCTCCTGCCTCTGGATTTATTGTCAAACTTGCCCCCCCATCCCTAAGGGGAATCTATTTCGCTATCAACTCTCAGTGTTGGGCAATTGGTAATTTAATTGGGCCACCCTTAGGAGGTTTTGTACTCGATAAAGGGGAAAATTATGCCCACAATTTTTGGTTAATTTCTTCTGCAAGTGTTTCAATCGGTATTATTATTCTATTATTTTTACAAAATAATATGAAGAAAAGAAAAAGACACTATTTTTAATATTTTTACATATCGTAAAAAACAGATAAAAATAATCATTAATAAACAATAACAATTATGATTACATATTGATTTTAGAAAATAACTAGCCTCTTTTTTCTAATTTTAATTAATCATACCAAGTTTTCTCAGCAGAATAAGCCAACAAAATTATTGTTTATTAAGGATAGTAGAAGTATTCATTTTGTTCTCTTAATTCCAAAGCAACTTCATGTCTAACAGGATTATATTTTAACTTAATTTCCGATACCAGTTGTTCATTTACTTCCGTTTCCCAATAATTATCAACCAAAACTATTTTATAGGCTTCTTTTTCATAGGCTTCTAAGAAACTTTTTAACATTAAATAAAGACTATCATAAACACACATTTGATCATGAAATATATGCCATATTTTTCCTGTTTTTTGCTCATCCCTGAAGCATTCTATGGCATAGTATTCTCCCTCAAAGCCAAAAATAGGTAATAGATTTTCTGGATAAATACAAAACCTTTCTTTTTGATTAAACCCCATCCATTCATGATAAATTTCTAAAGATTCTTCTAAACTTAAAAAGTAATGATAATAAAATAATTCTAGGTCACTATTAATATTGGTGCCATTGTGCCATTGATATAAATCTTTTAATTCTTCGGGAATTTTCCGCTCAAAATTTTTTAACTTCTCATCAATTTCTAAAATACTTAAACCTTTGTTAAGAACATTCCTGAGGCGATCGCCCTTATTCGTATAATCAAAAATAGCCTGGGCCACTTGTATAATTTTCCCCATAATAAAAAATCCGACTCATCTGATTTTATTCTTCCTAAGATAGTAGATATTTAAAAACTTTTTGCAATCTGTAACAGAAAAATAAGATAAAGCCAAGACAAAAAATATATGTTGTAAAATTTGAACAAACACAACCATAACAATTCAAGATTACCCATGACCACCACATTAAATCAAACAGGAATATCAACCGACGATTATTGTATCTTTGGTTTAGCAACCTGTTTTGTCAGAGAAGAAGGAGATATTCAAGAAGTAGAAATAATCGAACCCATACCCTCAGCCTATTGGGAAACCCTATTAAAAGGAGTCGAAACCTCCTATAAATTTGTCTGTGCCAAAACCGTCGGAGAAATTTTAATTAATGATAATTTACAAAAACCCAACGACTTCCCCAGCAATAGCCAATTTTGCCACAACTTCACCGAAATGATGTTGGCCGCAACTCGCACTTATCAAAAAAAACCCTCTGCCAAGGAATTTTTAGCCCTAGGAAACAAAAAAGATGACCTAAACTACTCCCTAACCAGAAAAAGAATTTTAAACAACATTAAAACCGTATCCGATGATGATAATGTAAAACAACATCCTAACACCCACAAAATTTTGTAGTCTGGCGTTGGTGAATTAAGGTATGATTTTTAGTTTAGTTTGGCAATAAGCAATGGGCAATAGTAATAATAGTTTTAATACTATACATTTACTGTAATTCAATAATGTTTCATACTCAAAATCAGCAATGCCTTTAGTTTTATTAATCTTTGTCAGAATTAAACCTTAGATTTTAAAGAGAGAGGGAATTAATCCGACAACCTATCTTCCTCCCTCTTTTACTTTTGCTATAAAAATTAAAGATAAACACACTATATTTTTTTCGGTGAATTATTAAATTTTTATTAAATTCATGGCCATTCCATCAAAAAATCTCAGCAACAATAACTTGATACCCGATACCTTTACAAAGGTAATTCATTGCAAGGGGATTTTTAAATCGGATTTGGTGTAACTCCCTAATCAAGCCCAAGAAACAAAAACAGAAAAAATAAAGTCATCACAGTATCAAGAATATCTTTTTAATAACCCATAAAAGACTAAAACAAAACTAGATAATAAACCCATCGTCCATAATCGGTAAATACTTACGTGCAAAAAATATTAAGGGTATCAGTGATAATTTTGTGTAAAATTAGTTTGAAAAAGTTAGGGTTGTTAAAACACAAAGGGAAACTAACCTAGTCCTGAATAGACAAAAGTTGAGATCACTAATTTAGATGCCATTAAACACTTATTATTATCTCAGTTGGTTTATTGATAAATCATAGAAAACTACCATAACTTTTTCTCAAAAACAGCAACTTTTACTTATGATCTATGATCATATAGCGGTTTTAGGAAAAAAGATTAGTACCTAAATACTATTTGACTAAAAATATTAGTAATCTACCCTAAGCCATTCAGGTTATCAGTAAAATATTATCAATAAAAATCTAACAACATCTTTCCCCATAAGATGACCTAAATAATATCAATAACTATATTAAATTAAAATCCATTATCACTGAAAACCGTGAGAATCCATAACCATAACACCCTATTAAAATGATTTGAGGAGTAATACTACAGTGAAATTTTATTCATTTATTCTCAGTTGCTTAACCTTTATATTTTTAACAACTCCTGCCTTTGCAGGAAGATTAATTTCTTGGCGTTTTGAAGCAAATCAAAATCGCTTAGTTTTCACCACCGATAGAAGTGTTCAACCCACCGCCCAACTAATCTCTAACCCTACCCGTTTAGTAATCGATTTACCCGGAACAAATTTAGGTAGGGGGACGATTAACGAAAACTTAGGTAGTTTAATCACTAACTTAAGAATTGGTCAATTTGACAGTAATACCACTAGGGTAGTGGTAGAAATCGCCCAAGGTTACACTATCGATCCTCAAAAAGTTAGGGTTCAAGGAATTTCGCCCACCCAGTGGAGTGTTGATATTCCCCAACCAGAAAGAATTACCACCCCCGCGCCAATTCCCCCTCGTAACAACAATAATTCTTCCAATGCCACTCCCCCTAGAAATACCCCTAATACAACCTCTAGTAATACTAATGAGCGAGCGCCCTTTCAAATAGCCTCCAGTGGTATTTTAATGAACATTGATGGTAATTCTAATAATTCTATTCGTTATAGTCGTAGTAGCGATCGCACCGAAATCGAATTTGAACTACAAGGCATCAGCCTAGACAACCAATTAATCGACTCATGGGATGTAAATCAATACGGCGTAAGCTCCATTGATATTCGCCAAAAACGTACATCACCCCCCGTCGCCTCGGTGAAAATGAATGTTAACCCCGACAGCCCCGATTGGCAAGCGAACTTTAGCCGTATGGGAGGACTACTATTGTGGCCCCAAGGGGGCATTGGGCGAGTAGAATCCCTTTCTAGCAACGCAGGAACAAAATCCGTGGGAACTATCACCGTTGCCCAAGCCACCCCCACCCCTCGTCCATCCAACAACAGTAGCCAAGGGAAAACTATTATTGAATCCATTAACCTAGAAAATAATGATTTACTCATCAGAGCTAATCAAAGTTTAAGGGCTAGTGGTACTTGGTCACAACAAGACGGCACCTATCAAATTCGTCTCAACAATGCCGATTTATCCCCCAATTTCCAAAATCCCCAACTTTTGAGCAATAGCCCCCTTTCTCGGCTACGTATTTGGCAACCAGACGATAACACCGTAATTTTATTAGTTCAACCCTCCCCCGGAGTCAGAATTGGACGCTTAAACCAACCAAACGATCGCTCCGTAAGCCTTTCTCTTTTGGGAGGGCGCACCATCTCCACCAATAACACCGTCAGGAATAATCCCCCCGTTGTTAACGATCCCACCAACAACACCGCCGCCATACCCGTTACCCCTCCCCCCAGAA
>NZ_JADEWC010000052.1 GCF_015207825.1 Cyanobacterium stanieri LEGE 03274 | reverse complement strand
TTACGGGATAGGGGGGATAGGTTATCTGCTTTGTTTAGTTTGCGAGAGAATTTTACGGGGGGTAATGTGCCTCGTTTTAATAATTTTGGGGAAATTGCTCCTCTTTGTTTACCTTTGTTTGAGGGGGGAAAATTGGCTAATACTTTAATTAATAGTCGTACGGCAAAGGAGTATGGGTTGGAAGCTAATGGAGCGAATGGGGGGGAGACGTTGCGATCGCCCGAAATACTATCAGGAAACCTGTCATCGGAGGATATTTTATCAACCCTAGGTACAGGATTATATATTTCTAATTTACATTATCTTAATTGGAGCGATCGCCCCGGGGCCAAGGTAACGGGCATGACTCGTTATGGTTGTTTTTGGGTAGAAAATGGAAAAATTGTAGCCACTATCAAAGATTTAAGGTTTGATGATTCTATGATGAAAATTTTCGGCGATAATCTCCTAGATTTAACTAATTTTCAAGAATTTGTTCCCAATATTGGTACTTACAATCATCGCTGTGTGGGGGGTAGTCTTGTACCTGGTATTCTCTTAAAGGCTTTGACTTTCACTCTTTAGGTTTTTATATCAATTCCCCTTGATCACTTACAAATTAGAGTGAGGTTGCAGGTGACTGGTTGCAGGTTGCAGGTAATAGTTTATGGCGTTGGTGAATTAAGGTATGATTTCTTGTTGAGGAAGGGAACAGGGAACGGGGAATAGGGAACAGTTATAATATTTAGAAGTCTTAGTTTTTTGTGTAATTCAATAATGCTTCATACTCAAAATAAGCAATGCCGAGTTTATTAATTGTTCATTGTCAATTGTTTACACGGTGGGCGAAGATACAATCTATTTGTAACGAATTTTCCGACCTTGAGATTATTTATTAACCATGAATATTAATACAAAAAAAGGCTTTCTGAAAATAAGAGATTTTAATCATTATTATGAGTGGATAAAACAAGAAGATAACCAACCTAAGCCCGTTATGGTATTTATCCACGGTTGGGGTGGTTCTTGTCGTTACTGGCGTACTACAGCAAGGGCGATCGCTCCTTATTTCGACTGTTTATTATATGACATGAGGGGTTTTGGTCAGTCTCAAGAAAAAACAATCCATGATCAAACTCAATCCTATGAATTAGAAGAATATGCCCAAGACTTAGTCGCCCTTCTCCAAGGCTTTAATCTTGAGAAAGTATATCTTAATTCCCACTCTATGGGCGCATCCATCGCCACCCTATTCCTCTCCATTGCCCCTGAAAAAGTAGAAAAAGCCATCTTAACCTCCAATGGCATCTTCACCTATAACCGCCTTGCTTTTGCACTCTTTCATCAGATAAGCGAATATGTCGTCAAATTTCGCTATAACTGGTTATTAAAAATTCCCTTCGCCGAAAAATTTTTTATGGCAAGATTTTTACATCAACCCATTGCGAAACATATGAGCATCGCTTTTTTAGAAGACTTTTTAATGGCAGACTGTCAAACTGCCCTTCATACCATCTACACCTCCGTTAGTAAAAAATCCGTAGAAACCATCTCCCAAGCCTATCAAAATATTTCCCTACCCACCCTCCTAATCTCAGGGGAAAAAGACCAAATAATTCCCGCCAATATGGGTAAATCCGCAGCCTTACTCAACCCGGAAATGATTAAATATCAAGTCATCAAAGCCACAGGACATTTTCCCATGTTAGAAGATAGCAAGACTTATTTAAAGGTAATGGGGAATTTTTTAAACTTAGAATTTAATTAAATAATTATTAACCTCTTAGAGATGAAATCATATCTCGAAATCTATCTTTTTTTGTAAAAACGTTTAATAGATTCAATAATGGCAGTGACAGCCTGTAAATTTTCTTCTTCTTCTAACCCTTCAATGGGAGAATTAGCCACATATTGTAGTTTTTGAGCAATAACTTTGATGTTTTTATCATAATGCTCAAACATTCTTAAAAGAAGATCATCAAAACTACAGGTTCTGACAATAGACCAATGTTGTTCTAAGGTGTCAATATCATAAACTGCATAGAATAAAAGAATTTTAGCACGAAGGGGATTAGTATATTGCATGATTTCCTGTTTAAGTTCAAACAGGTTTTCTATTTTCAACCAAGGAATAATCTGTCCTTCTGGTACACTACTTGGGGTAACGTTTTGTTTGATTTCTTGTTTGGTTTCAGCAACGGGGGTAGTTGGAGTTTCTTTTTTTTCTGGGGTGACTTCTTTTGACTTCGCTTTAATTAATTGAGTTTCTACATCTTCCCCTGCGTTCGTCTCTTTATCTATATCTCGCACTTCGTAAGGATATAAGTGGGCGAAATTATCCATAATTGTATCGGCAATAAAGGTATAAAAGTTTTGCCGATTTATGCTTGAAACCACAGTGTCTAATGCTTTTCTTAATCTTTTAGTATTTGGATAAAGTTCTTTTACCTCATAGATTAAATCTCTCATATCGTACATCTCAATAACATTGATGTCGGCTTCCCAATATTGTTTACACACCGCAAAAATTACTTTTTTCATTCTTGCCGATTCTTCGTGTTTTTGGATAGCCTGTGCGATCGCCTCTACAACTTCAGTATCAGAAGTTTCATTTTCTTCGATATAATCTTCTTGTGTAGGGGTAACTTGGTATAAATCAGACATACGACGCAAAACATACATCGCTATTTTCTTGTAAATAGTTTTACGATTTAATGTTTCTACGGCATGATTAAGTAAAGCCTTAAGATCTTCCAAAGTAGGATTGGTATGATGAAGATTTTCTAATAATTCCACAAAGGAATAATCATTAATAACATCAACATCGGTTTCCCAATATCTTTGACTAACATAAAAAACTAATTTTTTTGCCCTCAGAGCTTCCTTAGAACTACTTAAATCTTGTGCTATACTCTCAATAATGTCTGACGATACGACCATAGAATTTCGTCTAAGATAGTTTATTCTTTTTCTTCAGATTATAACGGATTAAGACCCCCCATCGATTTCCTGTGGCTATCCACACTTCAACTTTCGTGTCAACCGAAAACATTATGTCGTTACATTTTGTTACATTAATAATTGTAGAAAAGCAAAAAAAATTAATATTATGAATAGCGACTTAAAAGTATTAAACAACAGAGAATTATTTGCCCCCGTGGTATTTCGTAAAGAATTTAACAACTTTAAAGACATAAACGCTAACCAAGCATGGTCATTGTTTTTCACCGCAGGAAAAGAAGATAAAAGCCTCGGATTTAACCCCGAAGCTGGTAAGTTTTTTACGAATACCCTAATAGGAATTATCATCACAGGGGCGATTATTGGTGGTGTATTAACCGATGTACTTCCCCACTAAGTTAAAACTTAACTTTCTATCGATCTAGTTTTTTCTGCCCAAACTCTGGTAGATAAACCCCAAACATAGATAAATCCTTCAGCGGCTTTATGGTCAAATTGATCTTCTTCTCCATAGGTAGATAAATCAGAATCGTATAAGGAATATTGTGATTTTCTACCTACAATGGTAGCACTACCTTTGAAGAACTTAATTCTCACTGTACCGCTAACCCTTTTTTGAGTTTCTTCAATGAAAGCATCTAGGGCATTTTTAAGGGGGCTATACCACAACCCTTCATATATCATTCTGCTATAGGTTTCATCTATGTGCGCTCTTTTATAATGGGTTACATCGCTGGTGAGGGTTAAACTTTCTAAATCTTCATGGGCTTTAATAAGCACTAATAGAGCGGGGGCTTCATAAATTTCCCGAGATTTGATTCCCACTACTCTATTTTCAATCATATCGATACGTCCTACGCCATGATTCCCAGCCACTTCATTAATTTTAGTAACCAAAGCTACAGGGGATAGAGCTACTCCATTAACAGCAATGGGAGTGCCTTGTTCAAAAGTTATTTCTAAATATTCTGCCTCGTCAGGGGCTTCTAATACAGATTTTGTCATGGCATAAATTTCTTCGGGAGGCTCTGTCATAGGATCTTCCAATGGTCCGGCTTCAATGCTACGGCCAAGGAGGTTACGATCTATACTATAGGGAGAAGACTTTTTGACAGGGGCTTCGATGCCAAATTGTTCCCCGTAGGCGATCGCATCTTCCCTACTCATACCCCATTCCCGAGCGGGAGCTAAAATTTTAATATTAGGATTAAGTGCCGTAATACCTAAATCAAAACGGACTTGGTCATTGCCTTTTCCTGTACAACCATGGGCCACGGCATCCGCTCCATACTTTTGCGCCGCTTCTACCAACAACTTAGCGATGAGTGGACGAGCTAAAGCCGTAGAAAGAGGATAACGGTTTTCGTATAAAGCATTAGCTTTAATGGCGGGAAAAGCATAGTTACTTACAAATTCTTCTGTAGCATCGGCCACCAATGATTCTACCGCACCACACTTAAGAGCCTTGGTTTGAATAGGACCTAATTCTTCTCCCTGTCCTAAATCCGCCGCTAGGGTGATTACTTCTTTTACACCCCATTCTTTTTTTAAGTAAGGAATACATACGGAGGTATCAACTCCCCCTGAATAGGCTAAAACGACTTTCTCGGCACGACTCATAAATTTTACTCTCTTTCAGATAAGACTAAAGGGATATTTTAACAATAACTGTATTTTTAACCAATGGTAAGTCAAGATTTCTATATTTACTTTTCCTTAAGCATATTTCATGGGTATTATCATTTTTTCAATATTTTTGCTCAAACTCTTGA
Source organism: Cyanobacterium stanieri LEGE 03274 (assembly GCF_015207825.1). Lineage (NCBI taxonomy): Bacteria > Bacillati > Cyanobacteriota > Cyanophyceae > Chroococcales > Geminocystaceae > Cyanobacterium > Cyanobacterium stanieri. The sequence goes on along the minus strand of NZ_JADEWC010000052.1, from coordinate 1,633 downwards.
CAAATTTTTTTCAGTTCGTTAACATAGATAATGTTGAAACAAACAAGGGACTGTAGCTCAGCTGGTTAGAGTGCTTGCCTGTCACGCAAGATGTCGCGGGTTCGAGCCCCGTCAGTCCCGTAAAATATAAAGGTCTGAATACATCCTGAAAAGGATGTTTTTTTGTATATTCTCTTTAATATTAATGTCTAATTTATTTAATGGTTAATCGTTGTATGAATTATTATAATTAAATGACTCTAATTATAGTTAAATTGTCCATGGACTTTTAACATCGCAAACATAACAGTTAATTATTTATGCGCACCGTTGCCGAAATTAATGAGAAAATAACTAATCGCACCGTACAAGTATGTACCATAGAAGAACTAAAAAGTAAAGTTAAAAAACAAGGTATAAAAAAAACTTACCAAGAAATAGATGTAGTGTGTACGGGTACTTTTGAACCCATGGAATCATCGGGCGCAATCATTAACCTAGGCCACACTGATCCACCGATCAAAATTCGCCAATGTTGGCTGGATGGAGTACCTACTTATGCTGGTTTTGGAGCAGTAGATTTGTGTTTGGGGGCAACTGTGCCTTCTGAGTATGGCAGTAATAAAGAACTAGGAGAGAATTTACCGTCGAACTTACCCGAACGAGGAGGAGCTCATGTTATCGAAGATTTGATCGCAGGAAAAGCAGTACCCATTAAAGCGGTGGGGCAGGTAACGGACTGTTATCCTCGGGCTTCTTTTGAATCAACTATCACCATAGATTCAATCAATCAATTTTACTTGTATAATCCTCGGAATTTATATCAAAATTTCATTGTCGGTGTCAATGGGGGTGATCGTACCTTATATACCTATTTAGGTCCCCTTTTACCACGTTTAGGCAATGCCGTATATTCTAGCGTTGGCGCCCTTTCACCCCTCTTAAATGACCCTGATTTAGAAGTTATAGGCATAGGTACTAAAATATTTTTAGGTGGAGCGCAAGGGTACATTGCATGGGAAGGAACACAACATTTCCCCAGACAAAAAAGACTGGAAAATCGCACCCCCATTGGTCCTGCTTCCACAGTGGCTTTAGTGGGGGATGCAAAAAAGATGAATCATCAATGGGTGAAGGGTTGTTATTTTAAAAATTATGGCTCATCCCTTATGTTGGGGGTAGGTATTCCCATACCCTTGCTAAGTGAAAAAATTGTCGCTAACTGCGCCGTAGATGATAGAGACATTGTCGCTCCCGTAATGGATTTTTCCATACCCCGTCGAGTGCGTCCTAGTTTTGGTTTAGCTAGTTATGCCCATCTTAAAAGTGGCAAAATAAAAATTGAAGGACAAGTGGTGCGAGTGGCTTCCGTTGCCAGTTTATATCTTTCCCGTCAGGTTGCCCAAATCCTCAAACAAAAGATTTTAGACGCTGAATTTACTCTCACAGAAGCTGTTGCATCTTTACCGTGCGATCGTACATTTATTGCTCAAGATGGTGCTATTTAAGGAATACTTAATTTGTAATATAAAAAAACCGCCATGTAGAGAGGCGGTTTTTATGGGAGTATTAAGACAGGCATAGAACTATTGTCCCAAGGGGCTACCCCCGTAGTATCGTCGCTGCAGTTATGTTTCACCCACGAGTTCGGGAT
>NZ_JADEWC010000051.1 GCF_015207825.1 Cyanobacterium stanieri LEGE 03274 | reverse complement strand
GGGGAGATGGGGGGATTGTTTTATGATAAACGCTTTCTATCTTTTAATATCCAAGTATCGACGGTATTAATCATTCTTACAATCATGCCAATAATTTGATTATATTGAGCGTAAAGTTTTCTCCCTATTTCCACATCCAAATATCTACATTTAACAGCAAACTTGATCCAGACTTGAGTTTCTGCGGCTTCGGCTTCCGCATCATTTAGTCTTAATAAAAATGACCCTCGATAACGTCTTCTTCGCCATGCTTCCCCAATATTTGCACAAACAGATCGAGAAGAACGTCTAATTTGATCAGTTAAAGAATATTTTTCCTCTTTTGGAAACCTTTTACTGACCTCAAAAATTTTCATCGCAGTATCAAACGCAACTTGATAAACCTCTAATTGTTCATGATTACTAACTAAATTCCCCATACTTATATCTCAAAATATCTCAAGAAATAAATGATACTTATTAACTTATTTGATTATATTATCTCCTTCCTAACCCCCAATCACCCTCACTCCCCTACCTCCCTACTCCTTATCCTTCTTCTTACCCTCACCGTTGCTTGTAATGAAAAAACTTCCCGCTTACCCGAAAGTTGTCGCCCCATTAATCATGGCATGGGAAAAACCTGTGTACCATCTAACCCTGAAAGGGTAGTGGCTTTAAATAGTTCGGCTATTGATACTCTGTTGGTGTTGGAGATGAAACCTGTGGGAGTGATTTCCAATACGGTGGATTTACTGGGCGATCGCACCACAAATATTACAAAAGTAGGACAAGAAGGCACAGTTAATTTAGAAGCCATTGTTAAACTACAACCTGATTTAATTATCGGTAGCGTTTATAACGATGAAAATATTTATCCTCAATTAAGCCAAATTGCCCCGACAGTCTTAAGAGATGGGCAGACTAATGGGGAATGGCAAGAAGATTTGTTATTCAATGCCGAAGTCTTGGGAAAGAAAGAAGAAGCACAACAATTGTTAGCAGAATATGAACAAAGATTGACAGATTTTAAAACTCAAATGGGGGAAAGATTGCAGGAAGTTGAGATTTCTTTAGTAAGAGTATATCCTGAACAAATTAGCATTTATCTGAACAACTCCTTTGCAGGAACAATTTTAGAGGATGCAGGTTTATCCCGCCCAGATTTTCAAAATCAGGGAATTAGAGGAGAAGCACCTTTTCAAATCATGATTAGTCGTGAAGAGACTTCCTTGGCTGATGGTGATGTAATTTTTTTATGGACGTATGGCACCAGTGCAGAGATAAAAAGTCAGGCTGAAAGTCAGTTAAATCGACTAAAAAATGATCCCCTTTGGCAACAACTAGGGGCGGTAAAAAATGGTCAAGTTTATCAAATTCCTCCCTATTGGAATGTACCTAGTTTGATGGCTGCTAATCGAGTAGTTGATGATTTATTTCGTTATCTGGTAAATGAGCAATAGTAATTTTTATTCTTTTATTATTTTATGGATGGGGCAGGGATTCTCCTTGATTGGTAGTCGCATGACTACTTTTGCCCTCATTTTTTGGACTTGGGGGGCGACTTCTCAGGCTAGTAGCTTATCTTTGTTATGGTTTTTTCAACAGTTACCCCAAATTTTGGTTGCTCCTTTAGCTGGTTTTTTGGTGGATAGGTGCGATCGTAAATTCTTGATGATGTTGGGTGATACCGTAGCGGTATTAAGTACATTATTTTTATTATTCAGGGAATTAAATCAACAGTTAACAATAATCGATTTATATATCACTACTTTTATCAACTCTTTTTTTGGTGGTATTCAAGAATTAGCTTATACTACCACCGTTCCTTTAATGGTCGCATCTCATCAATATAACCGAGCCAATAGTTTAGAATTTTTAGCAGGTTATGGCTCTCGTATTATTGCTCCCGCTTTGGCTGGAATTTTATATCCATTGATTCATTTTCAGGGTATTTTAATAGTAGATATTATTACTTTTTTTATTGCTTTTTTAATACTTATAAAAGTAAAAATTCCTAAGAAAAAGATTATTAATCAAGTTCAAAACTTTCCTAATTTACGTTATCAAATAACTAGCAGTTATAAATATATAAAACACAATCATAACTTAATAAATCTTTTGGTAATAGTATGTATATTCCAATTTTTTCATGATGTCGGTGATGCCATTTATGCTCCCATGATTTTAGCTCGTAGTAACAATAATGAATTTATTTATGCTCAAATTGCTACTTTTGCAGGATTAGGGGGGGTTTTGGGTTCATTAATAATCACTACTTGGGGGGGGTTTTCTCGTCCTTTTTTGGGTATAGTTATGGCGATGATGGGGGCTGGAATTAGTAAAATAATTTTTGGTGTGGGTAATACTGCTTTTATATGGACTGTGGCACAATTTTTTTCTTCTTTAAATTTCCCGATGTTAGGTAGTTCTCAAAAAACTGTTTGGCTCAAAAAAATTCCCGTTGATATACAAGGAAAAATTTTAGCTTTTGAGGGAATGTGTGTGTTAATTTGTTCTTTAATTGCTTATTTATTAGGTGGTTTTTTAGCGGATTATATTTTTGAACCTTTAATGATGACAAATAATATTTTTAGCCCCATTTTTGGTACAAGTAAGGGCGCTGGAATGAGTTTTTTATATGTTTTATGTGCTATGGGAATGTTTTTAGTAGGTTTATGGGGTTATAAAATTTTTTGTAAAATAGATTAGCAATTTTAGTGAAATTATAATTTTTTATCTTACAATATTTTATTTTTTTAATAAGATTTTATTTCAATGAAATCATGAAAAGTTTTTGCCAAAACCTGCAAATCAAAAAGATTGTCCACATAAGGAAAATAACCCAACACTGGAATATTAGTAAAAGACTCGATCATTTTTTTGGGAGTCCAATTATTAATCTGTTCCTCTGTACAGGGGTTAACACAATTAAAAATAATCCCTTTTAAATTAATTTTATGTTGTCTAGCTAGGGCGACATTGGCTACTGTATGGGCGATCGCCCCTAGCTTAACAGGGACAACTAAAATAGTATCCAAAGCCCAACTATCAGCCACATGGGCAATGGTTAAATCTTCAGTAATGGGAGAACCTAAACCCCCCAAAGCCTCCACCAAAAACAGATCATAGTCCGACTGCAAAGCCCGTAAACGAGAATAAATTAAATCCATATCAATAGAACGATTTTCCATGGCCGCCGCCACAGGAGGGGCTAAGGGTGCATCATACCGCAAAGGAATCTCCACATCATCAAAAAAATGTTGATAAAACTCCGCATCTCCCTGCACCCCCGTTTGCAATAACTTCATCAAACCCGTTGATAAATGAGGATGATAAACCTTATAATAAGCCCTCCACGCCGTCGTTACAATGGTTTTTCCCGCATCCGTATCCGTACCCGTAATAAATAAAGTTTTCATGAAAAAGTTAATAAAACCTCAAAATAAATGAAGCAAAATGCTATATATATTGTAAATTAGAATACAAGAGTAAAACTTCTCTGATCACAAAGGGAAAGATAAAGATTAAATTATTATTAAATTTTACGAGGTTAAAGAATTTGCCGTGAGTCATTCTGCCACTTTAACACTCAGTCCCATGTTACAACATCAAGTATCCGACAATAATCGCCTTAGATTATTTTCAGGGTCAGCAAACATCGGACTAGCTACCGAAGTAGCGCGCTATCTAGGCATGGATCTAGGACCGATGATTCGGAAAAGATTTGCCGACGGAGAGCTATACGTCCAAATCCAAGAATCAATCAGGGGGTGCGACGTTTATTTAATTCAACCCTGTTGCAATCCTGTCAACGATAACTTAATGGAGTTGCTGATCATGATTGATGCCTGTCGTCGGGCATCAGCACGGCAAATTACCGCAGTTATTCCCTATTATTCCTATGCTAGGGCAGACCGTAAAACCGCAGGTAGGGAGTCTATTTCTGCTAAATTAGTCGCCAACTTAGTTACCCAAGCAGGAGCTAACCGAGTTCTTGCCATGGATTTACATTCGGCCCAGATTCAAGGATACTTTGATATTCCTCTAGATCATGTTTATGGTTCTCCTGTTATCCTCGATTATCTTCTCCAAAAAGAGCTAGAAGATTTTGTGGTGGTATCTCCCGACGTGGGGGGGGTTGCCCGGGCAAGGGCTTTCGCCAAAAAACTTAATGATGCACCCCTAGCAATTATTGACAAACGTCGTCAGGCTCATAATGTGGCTGAAGTGATGAATGTTATTGGTGATGTCAAGGGTAAAAATGCCATTTTGGTGGACGACATGATTGATACTGCGGGAACATTACTCGAAGGGGCAAGACTTCTTAAGAAAGAAGGAGCTAAGAAAATTTATGCCTGTGCAACCCATGCGGTATTTTCTGGACCTGCTATTTCTCGCTTATCTAGTGATGTTTTTGAGGAAGTAATCGTAACTAATACAATTCCCGTACCTTTAGATAACTATTTTCCTCAGCTAAAAGTTTTATCGGTGGCGAACCTACTAGGGGAAACTATTTGGCGTATCCATGAGGATAGTTCGGTAAGTATTATGTTCCGTTAATTATAACAGAGCAAAAAAAAGAGGGGTGCAAACCCCTTTTTTTATGAGATGATAGAGGTCAGTAATACTAAATCTGATTTGTAAGATTTACTATCATCCACCTGGCCACAGTTGACAATAAACAATTATTATCTTTTTTCTGTTCCCTGTTCCCCATCCTAACTATTAATCTACAGTTTCATAATCCCCTGTAATGGTTTCATCTTGATCATAATCAAAGTCAAACTCCGCAGTACCTCCAGAAATTTGACTTAAACCACTAAGGATTTCATCTTCAATACTCTTAAATTCAGGATCAACATCATCTCCATCTAAAGATTCAAACATGGTTTCCCCTTGGGATTCTTCTCCCGTATCAGGGCTTTGAGATACACTTTCATAGGCTTTGCTACCTAAACCGATAATGGTTTCTCTCAGGTCGTTGATCATTGATTCCACCTGACTTACGGGAATATCTGTAGAATCAATGGCTTCGGCAATTTTAACTTTTTTCTGATTAATTTCCTCTTGTAAACCCTCACTGACAAGGAAAGGATTTTTTTCTAAACTTAATTCATAGCTATAGAGAAGACTATCTAATTGTTTCTTAATTTCTACTAATTCCACTCGACGGCGATCGCTCGAGGCATATTCTTGAGCTTCTCGGCGCATGGACTCAATTTCTTGGGCATCCAAAGAACCAGTATTACTAATGACAATTCCCTGTTCGATACCTGTGCCTTTATCCTTCGCACTCACTTTAAGAATACCATCGGCATCAATATCAAAGGATACCTCAATTTGTGGCACTCCCCTAGGGGCAGGGGGAATACCCGTTAAAAGGAATTTACCCAAACTTTTATTATCCTTGACCATGGAGCGCTCTCCCTGCAATACATGGACTTCCACTGAAGTTTGACCATCCACGGCGGTGGAAAATACTTGAGAACGACTGGTGGGAATGGTGGTGTTACGCTCAATAATTTTGGTAAACACTTCCCCAAGGGTTTCCAGACCTAAAGATAGGGGGGTAACATCTAATAACAGTAGGTTGCGCACCTCTCCCCCTAATACCCCCCCTTGCACCGCTGCCCCTAAGGCCACGGCTTCATCAGGGTTAATGGAGCGATCGATGGCGATACCAGTACCAAAAAACTGCTCTATTTTAGCCGAAATAGCAGGGGTACGGGTTGAACCCCCCACCAACACCACTCGATTAATTTGTTCTTTTCTGAGTTCCGAATCGGCGATCGCCCTTTCCATGGGAGGAACGATTTCTGCCACTAAGGGGGCGATTAATTCTTCTAAGTGGGGTCGAGATAGATCTAGTTCTAAGTGTTTTGGTCCACTGTCGTCGGCGGTAATAAAGGGTAGGTTGATGGAGGTTTCCATGAGGTTTGATAACTCAATTTTAGCTTTTTCAGCGGCCTCTCTGAGCCTTTGTAATGCCATTTTATCGGAGCTAAGGTCGATGCCTTCTTGGTCTTTAAATTCTTTGATTAACCAATCCACGATCACCCCATCAAAATCATCCCCCCCCAATTGATTGTTTCCTGAAGTGGATACCACCTCAAAAATACCGTTACCTAGTTGCAATACGGAAACATCAAAAGTACCTCCCCCAAGGTCAAATACCATGACATATTGATCTTGATCTTGTTTATCCAAACCATAGGCAAGGGCTGCGGCAGTGGGTTCGTTGATAATCCGCATTACCTCTAACCCTGCAATAGTTCCTGCATCTTTGGTAGCTTGTCTTTGAGCATCGGTAAAATAAGCGGGAACGGTAATCACTGCTTGACTGACTGGTTCTCCTAGGAAGGTTTCTGCATCAGTTTTCAGTTTTTGTAAGATCATCGAGGAGATTTCTTGGGGGGTATAACTACGGTCTTGGATTTGTACATCTACGGTGTCATCTTTTCCCTTAATACATTTATAGTTAATCAAAATAAGAATGAGACATTTAACTAGTACAATAATTGTAAATTATTTCATCTAAACTTGTTTCGCTATTACTATACATTCTTGCTCTTTTTAATGCACTAAAATCATGTTCAATGT
>NZ_JADEWC010000050.1 GCF_015207825.1 Cyanobacterium stanieri LEGE 03274 | reverse complement strand
GGGGAAGGTTGGGGTTTATTTCAAGGGTGGTAAATTCTTTGGCATCGTCGATGAAGTTGATGTTATTTTTTTCGAGGGTTTCTACGAGGGGGCGATATTGATGGGCAGGGATGCGAAATTTTTCTACCCTATCATCCCAAGTGGCAAAATCTATCCATGCTTTTCCTTTTGGGGGCGGATGTAGTATTAATGTTCCTCTATCGTAGGTTAGTAGGGGCGATCGCCTCATAATAATTTAGGTTATAGTTATTTAGTTATGTAAAGTATCTTCGTATAATTTCATGGTTTTTTGTACCATGATGTCACTGGCAAAATGGTTTTGATACCTTTGATAACTATTTTGGGCAAATTTTTCTCGCAAGGAAGGGTTTTCAATTAGTTTGATTAAACTATCTGCGATTTGTTGTGGGTTGCGAGGTTCGACAATAAATCCGTTTATGTTATCATACACCTGCTCGGGAATACCTCCTACGTTAGTACCAATGACGGGTTTTGCCAATGACATGGCTTCTACACAGGCTAAACTAGCAGCTTCTTGTAAGGATGGTAATACAAATATATCGTATAAGGACATGAGGTTGGGTAAGTCACTGATATAACCTGCGAAAATAGTTTGATGGGCTATTTTTAATTGTTGGGCTTCTTTTTTTAAGGATTCTTCTAGTTTTCCTGTTCCTGCAATGACTAATTTCAGGTTATGATTAATTTGCTTATTCTTTAATAATAAATGTTGATTGACGAGGGCAAATCCTTGTAATAAATAAGTTAATCCTTTTACTTCGTCAAGACGGGCGGCTGTGCCTATGATAATTTCTTTTTCTTTATTGAGATTAAATTTATGAAGATATTCTAAGGATATATCTGGATTTAATTGAGCTTGTTTGACACCATTATAAATTAATTTTATTTTATCATTTTTAAGTCCTAAATCCGTTAAGATATTAAATTCTGCTTGACAGACACTGATAACGTTGTCAGCTAATAAATTACTCAGAAAACAACTTGATTGATAACTCAATTTGGCATTATAACCATGGTAGCCATGGACTGTGAAAATGATGGGTGTTTTTTTTAAGTTTAGTCGTGCAGGAAGCATTAATTCATGGGCTCCATGAATGTGAATTAAGTCAATTTTCTTTTGTTTATCTATTTTTCTGATGGCTGTAAATAGTTCCCAAAATCCTTTGATAAAGTTATAATCCCATCGGGTAAATTTTTGTTTTTCAATGGGTAGTTTTGCAAAGACTGAGTTACTCTCTCCATCGGGGGCTAGGAGAGATATTTGATATTTATTAACTAATTTTTCTATTAAACTAAAAGCCTGTTTTTCCGTACCTCCTAAGCTAAGGTAAGGAAGAATAAATAGTATATGTTTCAAGTTATTTTGTCCAAGCAAATTTTAATGATATTTTTTTTGTTTTTTCAATGTTTTAAGTTTTAGCTAAGATTATTTATTATTGAAAATTGTTTTTTATGGAATTAAAATTCATAGTTATTATACATCATTATTGATTTTAATCTGTGGTTTTAAAGTATAAATAAAAACTTTTACTTATATTATATTAAACTAATTTATATTCTCTTTGGTTGTTATAATAAGTATAGATTAATTCTTTATCATACATATGACAAGTTTACAGGATTTGCAAAAAGCTCAAGGGGCAATTTTTTTGCCTTCCCACAATACCCCCTCTAGTTTTAATAATAATTCCATGGTTTTCAATCAAGAATTGGATATAGTGGCACTTTGCGATCGCACCGATGTTGGTATAATTAAAGTATCAGGGGAAGATCGACTTTCATTTATTCATAATCAAACCACAAATAAGATTCAATCCCTAAAAAGTGGAGAAGGGGCGATGAGTGTTTTTGTCAATTCTACAGGTAGAACTATAGATTTAGTAACAGTTATAGTACAAGAAGAAGAATTATTAATATTAACATCACCGCAACAAAATAAACCTTTAATGGAGTGGATGGATAGATATATTTTTCCCTTCGATAAGGTAAAATTAGAAGACTTAACTGGTAAATATGCCATTTTTAACCTCATGGGGGAAAAAAGCCCCGAAATTTTGGCACAATGGGTAACAGAATCTCAACTTAACGCCCCAGAATACCATCATTTTCCAATGAATATAGATAATGTTAAATCAACATTGGTTGTGGGTAGTGGTTTAAAAATCAAAGGCTATACCCTCATCATTCCCCAAGAAAAAGCCTCCACTGTCTGGGAAAAAATAACCAGTAAAAATGTTACCCCCATTGGTAATCAAGAGTATGAAACCTTGAGAATTTTACAGGGAAAACCCACCCCTAACCATGAATTAACCACGGATTATAATCCCCTAGAAGCTGGGTTATGGGATACTATTTCTTTCGATAAAGGTTGTTATATTGGGCAAGAAACCATTGCTAGGCTAAATACCTATAAAGGAGTTAAACAAAGATTATGGGGCATCAAATTTCCTTCTTCCGTAGATTTGAGCGAAAATGATGTCATAACCTTAGATGGACAAAAAATAGGTACTATCACTAGCCATTGTGATACCTCGGAAGGAATATTTACCCTGGGTTATATTCGCACCAAGGCAGGGGGTGAGGGTTTAAAAGTTACGGTGAATGATGTGGAAGGGGAAGTAGTATCGTTACCCTTTGTACATCATCCAGAGGGATAATTGAGAATAAAACTGTTATCTTCCCATCACTCTAAGGCGTTAATATCCAGCGCACCTTAAAATATTATCTATATTGGTTAAAATGTGCCTTATTTCTTGTTTCTACGGGGATAGGCACTAAAGCATAATCAGGGTGCTGGGATTGCATAAATCCTTGAACAGTATCTCCATAAGTTAAATATACTGTCGTAAGGGCGATCGCCATTAATAATAACATTAAAATTGCCATACTTTTCAAGCTCCTTTGCTTGACTACATCTTTTATATTAACTTGTGTAACAAAAAAAGACAAGTGCTTGACAAAATACTAATCGCATGATATGGAGACTAATTAATATCTGCCCTCAATCCGAATCCACTCATAACCATTAACAATACCCTGAAAATAATCCGCCATGGTTTCAATGGGATAAGGAGTAACCCCATTAACTCCAAACCAACGGGAATAAAGATTCTGATATTCAGGCACTCCCACCACAACCCCTTGCATATACTTAACCAAACTATAATTAACCACATTACGCCACTCAGACTCATTCTGAGGTAAAGTACAAGCATAGGATTCAATCATGTAGGGAAATTCTGGCACAATTTCATAACTATCAGAATCAGTAACTTGAGCCTTAAGCGCCTGTAACAAAATACCATCCCCTGCAAAACCAACCACCTTATCTTCTTGCACCATTTTCCAGCCCTCCTCCTCACTTTCCACGAAGATAAATTCAGCATCGGGGGCAAACTCACGAATAGCCGTTTCATTAGTGGTATTAGGAATTACAGCAATTTTAGCCCCTGCAAGGGATTGCGCATTAGCCCAATTACTACCTTTATTAACAATCATTTGAGTGCCACTAGCAAAATAACTAGCAGAAAAATCTACATAATTATTTCTTTCCCAAGTAATAGTAGTCGAGCCACATTCAATATCAATAATCCCATCTGTGATTTGTTCAAAGCGATTATTTGGAGTAATTTCAATGAATTCTAATTCTACGGGTTTTCCTAACCTTGTTTCGGTTTCTTCCCTAATTAATTCTAATAACTCAATGGCATACCCCACAGGCTTTCCATCATCATCCACAAAGGCAAAAGGCACAGTATCAGAGCGATAACCTGCCCTAATAACCCCTGTTTCCTGAATTTGTTCCATAATATCTCCTGCCCACGCCCAAGGAGTCATAGCGGAAAAAATTGATAGAGATAAACCGAAGGAAAAAATTTTTTTGAACATTTTTTAGGATGATTTAATATTAAAAAAGCTACTGTTAAATCAGCATACATCAACGGGATACTGATAAAACAATAGCAAAAAACATTAAAAATAGGTTATGAAAAAAAATCTACTAGCCCATTAACGACTAAAACGAGATTGCATAGAGTAGCGGTGACGGGAATTAATTTGGGCTTGGGGTTGAGTGGTTGGATTGCTCATGGATTGATTATCCTGGGTGGGAGCGATAATATCTCTGATTTGCCCTTCAGTGGGGGTTTGATTCATCTCATCAGGCTCATTCATATTATTATTTTGCTCCATAATTTCTTCTTGGGGGGCCGTATAGCTAAAATAAACATGACCTAAAGGATTTCCTTGGTAGGTACGTCTGGTGAATTTCCAGCCTGGGTTAAGGTTAATTTTCATGGCTTGGTCATTATATTCTCCCACAGTACCCACATTAATGCGTTTATTTTCACGGATATTAATGCCCACAAGATGTAATTGCCCTTGTCGTCTGACAAGACTTAAAATGTAGTCTAGTCCTAAATCTTCTCCTTCATAACGGATGGAATAACCGTTGGCATCGGTGGCACGGCGACAATGGCCACTAAAGTCGAAGTTAATTAATAGTAAATCGACATTGATAGGATTAGAACCAAACTCACTCCAACAGGTATTCATGCCAGGAATTTGTTCAACAACAATTAAATTTAATCTATCTTCTTCCCCAAAAGGTTGGGCAACGGCGATAAAATTTTCTTGGTCAACTTCTACTTCGTCAAATATTCCTGCCTTGGCAGAATTTAGAGGAATCAAACCTAAAACGGAGGTTAAAGCAATGGTAGCGAGTTTTATGGGCAGTGATGATTTAAGCATAATTAATTAAAAATTTATCGGATCTAAATAATCTTTTCTCTATTCAAAGTTATCCTATTTGACTACATTTTGATCATCTTAGTTCCTGATTTTTGATCTTAGTTTTGAGAAAAGGTTTTTTCTTTATCAGTGGGAATGGAAGTGCGATCGCCCAATAACCCTACCAATAAAGCACTAGGAGGCTGAGTATAGGGCCAAGCAAAACCATGACGAAAAGAAGCATCTTGACAGGCTTGGAGTTGCTCAAAATCGATTATATCTTGAGTCAAAAGATTTTCATACTCAAAAGGAAGACGAACATTATGTAATCCCGCATTATCAGTACAAATGGCAATGTCAACCCCTGCATCAAAACAACGATCAAAAACAACCTTTAACTGTTTTAACTCCTCAAGAGTACCCGTTTTAATATAGGTAGTAGGGCATATTTCCAAACACTGATTAAGACTAGCAACCTCGGTTAAAAGTTCAGGATATTGTAAAGGAATTTGAATACCATGACCAATACGCATCAAATAAGGTAATAATTGTGGATAACAACCATGGGGAGTCTCAAATAAATGTCCTGTGGTTTTAATACCCCGACTACGGGCATATTGGTATAGTTTGACAAACTCATCTATTTTGTCTCCATAAAGTTTATCTCCCCCTGCCACATCGATCGCACATATTTGATGTTTATTATCGGCGGCTAAATCCACAATAGCCCGATTAATCTCATAAGATAAACGGGTGTGCATACACAAAATCTGGCTGGTGACAATGGGATATTCATTCACCTTTGATGCTTTATCTACCACTTCCACAATGGCTTTCATTTGCTCAATTCTCTCCCTCTGGGATAATGTTGGATTAGTGCGTAAATAGGGAGTGTAACGGATTTCTAGGTAGGCTAGATTCTCAAAAATATAAGCCCCCCGAATAAGCCGATAGATAAAATAGGGTAGGGTATCAATATTTTGGACACTTTCCACGAGGGTATGTAACTCCAAATACTCATCGAGGGTATTTCTTTCTCTGGTGTAAAACTCCTCAAACTCTTTATATTGAGGATATTTTTCAGCTAAATCTGGGTTATGACGTTGGAAATAACGCCAAAGAATACGGGGTACTACAGATCCCCCCAAATGACGATGTAAATCGGCATATAGTGCCATGATAAACTCCTTTTGTGATTAATTGGATGGGGATTTGCTCTTTATAATCTTTTAGTTTATTACATATTTTTGAGGGTGGTTTATTTTTTCTTTTCGATGCTCCCCGATTCCATAAACCTAGCACACAACGAATATCACCTAAAAAGTAACCACACTACGGATGGATTTGCCTTCGTGCATCAAATCAAAGGCCTTGTTAATTTCTTCTACGGGCATCACATGGGTGATTAAATCATCGATGTTAAGTTTTCCATCCATATACCAATCAACAATTTTAGGTACATCTGTACGTCCTCTAGCACCACCAAAAGCCGAACCTTTCCACACTCTTCCTGTCACCAGTTGAAATGGACGGGTGCTGATTTCTTGCCCTGCCCCTGCCACACCGATGATAACGGATACGCCCCAACCTTTATGGCAACATTCTAGGGCTTGACGCATTACTTTTGTATTACCGATACATTCAAAACTATAGTCAGCCCCTCCTTTAGTTAAATCTACGAGATAGGGTACTAAATCCCCTTCTACCTCCTTGGGGTTAACAAAGTGTGTCATGCCAAATTTTTGGGCGATCGCCCTTTTTTCGGGATTGAGATCTACTCCCACAATCATATCCGCCCCCACCATACGACAGGCTTGGATAACATTTAAACCGATACCCCCCAAGCCAAATACTACCACATTGGAACCAGGTTCAACCTTAGCGGTATTAATCACCGCCCCCACCCCCGTTGTCACCCCGCAACCGATGTAACATACCTTATCAAAAGGAGCATCAGGGCGAATTTTGGCCAGAGCAATTTCAGGGACGACAGTATAGTTAGCAAAGGTGGAAGTACCCATATAGTGGTGTAACTTTTTGCCATTGAGGGAGAATCGGCTAGTACCATCGGGCATCAAACCTTGTCCTTGGGTGATGCGAATGGCTTGACAAAGGTTGGTTTTGAAACTGAGACAATAATCACATTGCCGACACTCAGGCACATATAAAGGAATGACGTGATCCCCCGGTTTAAGGCTCGTCACACCC
>NZ_JADEWC010000049.1 GCF_015207825.1 Cyanobacterium stanieri LEGE 03274 | reverse complement strand
GAGTATGGGAGTGGAGGGGATGGGGAGTAAGGGTAAAATAGTTCAATTATTCATTGTCAATTGTCAATTATTCACGCCTTTACAAGACTATAAATTTTATCCCGAACTTAGGTTATTAAGCATGGAGGATTTGTTGGTGGGCAATGCCCACCCTATTTTGGTTACAATCTAGCGACTCCTGCTTCACGGGCGGCCTGTTGCACGGCGGCGGCGACGGTGGGAACAATACGTTCGTCAAAGACGGAGGGGATGATATGTTCTTTGTCGAGGATGTTGGGGGGTACTAAAGAGGCGATCGCCCTTGCTGCTTGTAAATACATCTCGGTGGTGAGGGTTTTGGCACGACAGTCTAGCGCCCCACGGAAAAGCCCGGGGAATGCTAAAACGTTGTTAATCTGGTTAGGATAATCACTTCTACCCGTGGCAATTACCGCCGCATCATCTTGGATTAATTCGGGTTGAATTTCGGGAATGGGGTTGGCCATGGCGAAGACGATGGGATCTTTTGCCATACTACGAATCATATCCCTAGTAACCACTTTGGGCGCACTTACCCCAATAAATACATCTGCACCGACAAGGGCATCTTTGAGGTTTCCTGTTTGCGCCACGGCGAGGGATTGTTTTTCGGGGGTCAAGTTTTCTCTATCTTTACTGATGATACCCTTAGAATCACAAAGAACGATGCCATGGCATTCTGCTTTTTGTAGTAAACGGGCGATGGCAATTCCTGCTGCCCCTGCACCGTTAATAACTACTTTTATATCGCTCATGTCCTTTTTAACCAATTTGAGGGCGTTTATGAGCGCCGCAATGCTGACAATGGCTGTACCATGTTGATCATCATGGAAAATGGGAAAATCTAACTCCTCCTGTAGTCTTCTTTCAATTTCAAAACAACGGGGGGCAGCGATGTCTTCGAGGTTTACTCCCCCAAATACGGGCATCATATTTTTAACGGTTTGGATGATTTCTTCCACATCCTGAGTATTGAGACAGACGGGAAAAGCATCGATGTTGGCAAATTCTTTAAATAGCATGGCTTTCCCTTCCATCACTGGTAAGGCCGCCTCTGGCCCTAGGTTTCCTAACCCCAAAACTGCGGAACCATCGGTAACAATGGCAATGGCGTTGCTTTTAATGGTCAAAGAGAAAACATTTTCAGGGTTATCGGCGATCGCCCGACAAATGCGCCCTACTCCGGGGGTATAGGCCATAGCTAAGTCGGAGGAGGAGGAGATATGGATGCGGTTTTGGATATGAATTTTACCGCCTCGATGGATGTCGAAGGTGCGATCGCTAATGTGTAATACTTTAATTTCGGGGATATTTTTAATGGCCTGAACAATTCTCTCAGCGTGTTCGGTACTTGAGGCATCAATGTGTAATTCTCTTTTTGTAATCTTCAAACTACGCTCAATCAATAGCACCTCTCCCAAACTACCACCCACATCAGCAATCGCTTGGGTAACTTTTGCTAAAGTACCAGCCCTATTTAATAATTCTAACCTCACCGTTAAACTGAAACTAGGGTTAGGGGTTAATTCTGCCATTCCTTTTTAATACCAATAATTATAATAGTCCTTAGAATTGTAGCTCACAGAATTTTTTTAGGAAAGCCATAATCATAAGAGAGCATAGGGAAATCAAAACATAAGGGAGTTTTGCCATGGTTACGGAAGTTTTGTCTAAATCGAATAATGTGACACGCCTTGAGGGGGTGCGCTGGGAAACCTATCAGGCTTTATTATGGGATTTAGCAGAGTCTTCCCATCAAAAGTTGACTTTTAATCAGGGTATATTAGAAATTATGACCCCTTTACCAGAGCATGAAATTAATAAAAGTTTTCTGGGTTGTTTAGTTCGAGTCACCACGGAAGTTTTAGGATTAGAAATAGCCAGTCTTGGTTCAACAACCCTAAGCCGTAAGGATTTACAAAAAGGTATTGAGCCTGATGAGTGTTTTTATATTCAAAATGAGCCATTAGTTAGGGGAAAATTCTCTTTTGATTTTACCATGGATCCTCCCCCTGATTTAGCCATCGAAGTGGATATAACATCTACCTCCCTCAATCGTTTAACTGTTTATGAAGCCTTGGGAGTAAAGGAAATATGGCGTTTTGATGGCAAACATTTAGTCATTTATTGTTTGGAAAAGGGAGTTTATGAAATCAGGGAAAATTCTCAGGTTTTATCTATCCTATCTAAACAAATTATTCTCGATTTTCTGAATAAACGCCGTGAAATAGGGGAGAATGCCCTACTTCGTGAATTTCGCCAACATTTACAGCGCACCTTACACAATCAATAACCAAAAAGCAACCCCCAGACTAACACTGGATAAGTGTTGAGGTAATAGCAGTTTGAAGGATTGACGGGCTATTTTTTGACTCAAAATGACGGTTAATAGTACCCCGAAAATAATGGTTATTCCCTGTAAAAATTCAATGACCGCAGGATGGGCAACCCAAATGGGTAAATTACTACCATCTAAGCCAAAAGTAGTCGCAAAAAGGGGTAATACGCGCCCTGCTTCCCCTAAACCCATTTGTAAATAGTAGGCTAAACTGGCGGTTAATACTAAAGGTAAATAGCCGTAGGCAAGTTCGATAAAACTACGGGATTGAATTTGATTAAGTTTGCAAACTAAGAGAATCACACCATGGGCTATTAGAGGGATTATAGCGGGAATAGTGATAAGGGCGATCGCACTTAAACCGTGAATCCAAAAATTATCTAAATCCAAACCTAAATTAAAATAATCATTAATTTGCGGGGTAAGGTGCAAAAACACCGCATTGAGCAGCAAAAACAACAACGCCACCTCATAACTACGGGGTTGATGAGTTGTCCACAACTCCACCGCAGGAGGACGTAAATTGAAAGTAACCGAACGATGGGGACAAGCCTTTAAACAAGTCATACACAAGACACAGTCCCGATTATCCTGCATTTGGGCAGGGTGAGAATATAAAGGACATCCATTGGTTTCTTGCCCTTCTCCTTTCTCAGGCCCCCCCTTATAACATTGATAAGTATTACATTCCGCCGAACAAGTTCCCTGCTGCGCTCGTAATTCCGTCATTGCCAACTTAGCAAACATCCCATTCATACCACCAATGGGGCAGAGATAACGACACCAAAAACGTCTTTCAAATATGGCCGAACAAATCATCGCCCCTGCCGTAATTAACAATAGTAAACAGGAAGAAAGATAAGCAGTGTTGGGTAAATCCCATAACTCCTCCCATAACAAAATCAGGGCAAAACCTGTAAATAAAAACCAACCGCCCCATGTTTCCGCTGTTTTCCGAGGCCACTTTTTCAATTGATAATTGGGGAATAAAATCTGAGTCAATTTTTGAGTAACTTCTCCATAAATCATGAATGGACATACAGAACACCACAAACGACCCACAAAAGGAAAAGCCACTAAAATTAAAGGCCACCACCAAGCCCAAAATAAGTTAAGGGCAAAGTTTTGATCCCTTGTCTGTGGCCCTATGAAGAGAATGATTACCACTAAAGCAAATACTGTTAAAGTAAAGCCATAATTAATTCGATCTGGCCACCATGGGCTACGGAGAAAATGACGAAAATTAGGATAAGCTGTTAAAAGATTAAAACGAAACTGACGTTTTTTGCTTTGGGATGGCCAAATAATTTCCTCAGTTAGTTCATTTGTTCCTGCTATTTGGACGATCGCCCTTTCAATAAGGTTTTGTAACTCCCGTAGGTTGTTAGGAAAATCGTAACTTTGTAAACGTCTTAGGGCTTCAAGGGTAATTTGAGGTTTATTAATTTTTTTGTTGCGACAAATTAAACTGATGTAGTAGTTCACTTGATCTTCAATATCGCTCTTTCTCACCCGCAAGGGAGGAACTTTTATATCATGGGTAACAAGTTTTCTAATTTCGGGAATGACTTTTTCACTGATAAAGACTAAACGGGCTTGACATTCTTTTTCACTCTTAAAAATGGTTTGCCCTCTAGTAATGGGAGTATAGGTTTTCGATTTCAATAGTTGTACAATACGGGGTAACAATTCTGAGGGTAAATCTTGAATATTGTTAAAAATCAGAGTGCCTTCCCCTACCGCCTCAATTAAACCAGGTTTACCCCCTGCCCGTCCAAAAATTTCTGCCCCACTAGCTTGAAGTTTGGCACAATCCACCTTAACCACAGGCTCACGGCGATCGCCCGAACCATAGTGAATTAGAGCCGAAAGGTTGTCTTTCTCCAATCCCTGCTCCCCAAAAACTAACACCGATTCACGATCTTTTGACGCATTTTTCACATTTTGCCGTAGTCTGACTGCATACCGACTTCTGCCGATAATTCCCCTTTTTGCTTTGTTTACCAGATAGGGGCGTAATACTTCTCTTCTTTCCTGCTCAAAATCTAATTGGGAAGAAAGATTGGCGATTTCTTGGGCTAGTTGTTGGGAAAAAGCCTGACTGATGGCGGGGTATTGCTGGATCAACTGGGTAAATTTTTCCGCAGGAATTGCCCATAATTTCGCCTTGGTGATGGTGGTAACACTATTTTGGGCAGATTGTTCCAAAATCAACTCTCTTAGGTTTATCAGGCTTCCAGCTAGGACACAGGAGGTTTGCTTTGTACCCTCAATTTTTACCTGCCCTTCTTCTAAGATATATACATTTTTAATGGGTTGGTTGACTTCGGTAATGGTTTCATTTTTTGCCCAAGAAGTTAAAGTAAGGTTAGGGGCGATCGTCTTTAACACCTCATCAGGTAAAATACTCATAGCGGTGCGCTCTTTTAACCATGTCACCAACTCATTCATCTCCATACCATCACCCATAATCTATTAAACTATCTTCATTCTAAGACTAATTACTTATTTATTTCTTTGGATAACCATATCTCAACATCATAGGAAGACATAACCCCGTAACCTTCAAATAATCTTGCCGAGATAAATTCGTTTTCCACTGTTCATCCAACTTTAACTTGACAACCCCTGTTTTCATACGATTCGGATTACCAAACACACTATGGGTAATACCTAAATCTACCTCATCATCAGCCACAAAAGGTAAATCCACATCAGGAAAACCCACAAAATCCACTATTTTTTGCACTGTTTGCCGAGGATTTTTAATAAAATCTTCATAAAAAACCCGCATATATTTTTGTTTATTTTGACTACCTAATAATTCCGTAGCAATATTTCTTAAATTCCAACCCAAAGCATTATCAACAATGTTGTAATTTCCCAGATACTGTGATGGTTTTAACCAAGAATAAGCGCAACCACGAGGATCTCGAACTAAGTGTAACATATATAGTTCAACATTATCTGTAAAATTTAATATCGAAGCATAACCAGGATGCAATGAATCATCTACAATCAATTCGGCATCATTTACCATTGCAATGCCTTGATATAAATTGTGAATAATTTGTATGTACCGTTGAAACTCTGATGAATTTTTATTCTGTGAAGGAAAAATATGAGATAAAACTAATTCTTTATTTTTTGGCTCAACTTTTTCTCTTAATTTAGTCATTTCTTTATCACTAACCGAGTTAATATCGCCTATTTTTTCGGCAAAAATTTTTCTCCATACTTCACATTGTTTTAAAGGTTTTCCACAACCACACTTACTGTTTTTTCGTAACCCATCCTTCCAAATTGTTCTTAATTCTCCACCGTGAAAAAAAGGTTTTATCTGTCCTAATGTTCTTCCTAAAAGGGTGCTTCCACTGCGCCCCCATCCAGCTATATATAAAATTTTTATCTTTTTCATAATATTTAAATTGCCATATAAAATAATGAATTATTCATTGCTTTCAGTTTATTTAATTTACAAACTCATCATATATCTTAGATAATAAATAGTATATGAGCAAAAAAAAATAATTAATTAAGCAAGAGTCTTTATATGAGTTACGATTGTTAACTATCCTCTATATTTTAGAAAATATATGTTAGTTTTTATTGTTCCTCTTAAGAGCGCGAAAGTATCTAAATCATGGTATAAGGTGAGCCAATTATTAGAAAGAACTTTAAAATCGATTTGTAATCAAACATCTTCTCAATTTAAAGTTTTAGTTGTCTGTCATGAGAAACCAATAATTCAATTTTCTAATTCTGCGGTGCAATATATACAAGTAACTTATGATATTCCTGAACATCCAAATAAAATAGTTAAAGGATTAACAGATAAAGGTAGAAAAGTTTTACGAGGATTGGTCGAAGCTAAAAAATTTAACCCTACCCATATAATGTTAGTTGATGCGGATGATTGTGTAAGTTCAAAATTGGCAACCTTAGTGGAAGAAAATCCTTTTTGCAATGGTTGGTATTTTTCTAATGGCTATAAATATTTAGAAGGAAAACCTTATATATACATAAAAAGAACTAGATTTTATACTCTTTCAGGAACTGCAAATATTCTCAAATATGATATTTTAGATATTCCTAATCACCCTGAATATAATAGGGGATATGGATACTATAAATTTTATCTTGACCATCAAAAAATTCCGGATAAGATGAAGGCTCAAAATTTTCCTTTAAAGCCCCTACCATATATTGGAGCAATCTACACCCTTGGAGGGGGAGAAAATATGTCGGGTAATGAGGATATATTAAAGTTTAATTGGTTAAATAGACGTAAGCTAACTGATAAGATCAGAAATGAGTTTGCTTTATTTCCTTTAAAACAATAATGTTTCAATAATGACTAACTTAAGTTTTGGCTATATTTGTATATGGCTGAACACAATATTTTCAGACTCCTAATACTGTTTTTGATTACAAATAGCAATCATTTTATAATATATGTCAAAAGTACAAACGATCGCCCTTAACACCAAAGAAAAAGCAGAGAAGTTAAATATCAAAAAATATGACATTTATGGCTTGACGGTGGAACAAACCAGCGTACAAGTATTTCAGGGCGAACCAAAACAGGTAAAAGCCTCCCAAAAATCCAGTGTCATTGTGCGAGTTTGGAATGATAATAATCAAATTGGGGTGACATCTACCACCGATGTGGATGCCAAAGGCATTGAAGCCGCCCTCAAAACCGCTTACGAAGCCAGTAATTTTGGCGTAAAGGAAAATATCCCCGATTTTAGCGAAAAAGCCAAATCTCCCTTACCGCAAGTCAAAGTAGAATTAGGCACTCAAACTCCCCCCGCCGAATTAATTGAGAAATTATTAAAAGTAGAAAGTGATTTACTAAACGCCCACAGTGCGATCGCCTCTGTACCCTATAATGGAATCTCAGAACAAGAAATAGAACGATTCTACCTCAATAGCGAAGGTGCTTTACGAGAAGAAAACCGCACCTATGCCACAATCTATTTATACACCACCACCGAACAGGAAAACAGAAAACCCCGTAGCGGAGGCGCTTACAAAATAGCCCCTAGCCTACCCAAACTAGATATTGACGGCTGTTTCCAAGAAACCGTTACCAAAACCATCAGCCACCTAGACTACCAACCCATCAAATCAGGAAAATACACCGTAGTTTTTTCCCCCGAAGCCTTCCTAAGTCTATTAGGAGCATTCAGCAACCTTTACAACGCCCAAAGTATCCTCGATAAACAAAGCCTTTCTACCCCCGAATCCCTCGGAGAAAAAATAGCTTCCCCACTCCTATCCGTATCCGATAACGCCCTACACCCCGGCAATATTAGTGGTGAAACCTTTGACGGCGAAGGCACTCCCACCCAAAACCTTCCTCTTATTGTTGAAGGAGTATTAACCAACTTTCTCCATAGTAGCGTCACCGCCAAAAGAATGAACGCTCAACCCACAGGTAACGCTAGTATTGGAGCAAAAGTCAGCATCAGTCCCAATTTTTTTCATGTTTTTCGAGGGCAACAACCCAGCCAAACCTATAACTTAGAAGAAGCCGAAAACGTAATTTTAATAGATGATGTTCAAGCCCTCCATGCAGGGGTAAACTCATTACAAGGCTCATTTTCATTGCCCTTTGACGGATGGTTAGTTAACAAAGGAGAAAAAACCAGTATAGAAGCCGCTACCGTTGCCGGAGACTTCCTCGATTTATTAAAATCCATTGTTTTTGTCGAAGAAAAAGCAGAAACAACCCCGAGTGGTGTATGTCCTCGCATTTGGGTTGACAGCCTTTCCATTACAGGACAATAAATTCTCATTTTCTTAATTTTTTCCCCTCAAAAAGCTCTCATTTTCTCAGATTGAGAGCTATTTTTTTACATAAACTTCTTTTTTTACCCTTCATCCAGTCGTAATCTTTTAAGTCGCACAGTATAAATATCAATATCCTACTTTCCCTGATACTCAAGCAAGACAAGGCTTACCACATAGTCACTACATCTATGATGTTATTTTTAAAAAAACTTTTCTGAAAATCCTTGACAAAACTTTACTTGATGTATTATTATACTTACAGAGTGATTTTTTCACTTAATTATCGTACCTCGAAAACATCATAAAGAAATCATAAAAGATGACTACCACTTTACAACAACAACAGTCTTCCGCATGGGAGCAGTTTTGTCAGTGGATCACTTCTACCAACAACCGCTTATATGTAGGTTGGTTCGGTGTATTAATGATCCCTTGTTTATTAACTG
>NZ_JADEWC010000048.1 GCF_015207825.1 Cyanobacterium stanieri LEGE 03274 | reverse complement strand
TTAAATAAAGGGTAAGACTACGAGACATAAATCGCCTCCTTAATTACTTCTTCTCTAATTATGGGCTTTAAATCTTCTTTTATAACTAAGTCCACTGATTTGTTAAATAATTCTTCTAAATAAAATTTTAAGTCCATATAATTATCAAATGTAGGGGTTGTGTTAAACTCTACTAAAAAATCTAAGTCGCTATTTTCGGTAGCTTCATTTCTAGCAGTTGAACCAAATAAAGCTAGGGTTTTTATGTGATATTTATTAAGCAGATTTTCTTGGCCTTTTATTACTTCTAATACTTTATTTTTATCTAGTATTTGATTTTGTTCTGTTAAGGTATTTATCATCTTTTTTAGTTAATAGTTAAGGGAGTAATTAAATTTAATTGTTCTCCTAATTTGCGTTTTGCTTCCTTTTTTTTGGAGATGTCTATTAATGGTATAAAGAAAATGATTTTTTAAGAATTTTCCAACAAAATATAATTAATTTGTGCTTTTAGGTCTGGTAAGTCTTCTTCTATGATAATCCAAACTTCTTCTAAATCTACTCTTAAGTAATCATGAATTAAAACGTCTCTTAATCCTGCCATTTGTCGCCATGGTACTTGATTATATTTAATTCTTAAATCAGACGATAATCTTTTGGTGGCTTCTCCTATTATTTCTAAGTTACGAATAACGGCATCTTGCATCATTTTATTATTTAAAAATGCTTGTTTATTTTGATTGGTATAGTTTTCAATATTTTCTATACATTCTTTTATATTGTTAAGATAAAGTAAATTTTTGTTCATAATAAGATTGCTTCTGCTAGAACTTGATTTTTGATGGTTTCATGGAGATTATTGGGTTTGGCTATATCTACTTTTATTCCTAAAAGGTCTTCTAATTCTTGTTTTAAGGCAATTCTATTTAAAAGGCTTTTACCTTTTTCAATATCCATTAATAAGTCTAAATCGCTGTCTTCTGTGGCTTCTCCTCTGGCATAAGATCCAAAAACTTTGACATTAAATGCTCCATATTTAGCACAAATGGTAAGTATTTTTTGTTTTATATTAGTATCTAATATTTTGTCTATATTGTTCATGGTATATTAATGATTATTAGTCAATAGTTAAGGGAGTAATTAAGGTTAATTGTTCTCCTAATTTGCGTTTTGCTTCCATAATTTGATAACTATTTTGTAGCCTTAAAAAGTAACCTTCGGAAAGTCTAAAAAAACGGCATAGGCGTAAATCAGTATCAGCGGTGATGCTTCTTTCTCCTTTTACTATGGAATGAATGCGATTAGGAGGCACGTTAATGGCACGAGCAAGAGCATTTTGACTGATGTTTAATTGGTCTAAAAATTCGTGTTTAAGGATGTCTCCTGCATGGGGATTTTTTATTAATTCTGTGGTCATAATTATTAGTGATAATCGATTATTTCTACATCAAAAGATCTACCATTTTCTCGTAGGATTGCTAAATCATTTTATCTACTGATTAATTTCTTTAACAATTTTTTCTATCTCCGAAGCACTAATATTATTTTGATCTGATTTGGCATAAATAATTAATAATAAAATTATTTCTCCTGAAACTACTTGATAAATGAGCCGATAACCTCCGCTTTTACCTGTAGGAATATCGCTATTTTTTGCCCTTGCTTTATAAATTATTTGGGATACTCCTGTTATTTGATTTCCGATTAATTTTCCTTCTTGTAATTCGTTAATAAGTGGTTGAATATCTTGTTTGATTTGCCGATAGCGTTTCTTTAGTTTTTTTAATCTGCTTTTAAAAGGTTCTGTAAATTTTATTTCTTTCATTTATGGTTAGTCATTCTCCCAAAGTTGTTCTAAGGGGTAGGTTTTACCGTCTCTAGCATCGAGGAGGCTTTGTTTTAAATCGGCTATTAATTGAGTTTTATGATCATTTTCTTCTTCTATTTCTAAGGGAAGGTTTTGTAAAATATTTTCCCATATAGCTAAGGGTATTAAAACATCAGTTTTTTTTCCTTCTTCATTGGTTAAATATCTTATTTGATCTTTTAAAGTGTCAATATTCATGGCTTGATTATTTATCCTTTATTACTATTTATAGTTTTAATTTTATACTTTAATTTTACCTGTCACCGCTTCGGCGATTAAGATTTGTTTAAACTCTTTTAGTTTCCCTATCTGTTGTAAAGTTTTCTCTTTTAATTCTTCTATTTCTGCTGTTTTTTGCTCTAAGTATTCTACTATTTTTTCTTGTTCTTCAATAGGGGGAATACAAAATTTAATATTTTTAAGTTTAGATGAATAAATATGAACAATGATTTGTCCTTTAGCTAATTTTGCTTTTTGCTCTTTAAATAAAAATGAATTAAATAAATAAGAAAGATATAAAGAGTTATATCTATTTTGTCTAAAAATAATTACATCTCCCCCAGCGTATCCTATATCATTTCCTTTATAAACAATACATTTTCCTATATCTTCAAGGGTTTCTCCAGAACCTGTAAACAGAATATCATCATAATAAATTTGAGCGGAATTACTAGCAATATTGTTTGGGACGGTTGTTATTAAATAATCTGTTTTAATATTATATTTTGTGTATATATCTCCATACAGTAATGCTGGTAAACCTTTTTCAGAAATATCATTTTTACTAATTCCTTTCCCTTTATTGAAACTACCGAAATTAGCCATTCTAGTTACTTCCCAATGTGATGGAATATCGCCAAGCCAATCAATACCGCTATCTTTCATCGGTGCGTTGGGGTTTAAGCCTTTGGTGACGGCTTGGTTAATAACGATCGCACTTTGTTCCTCTAACAGTATAATTAATCTTTGTTTAAGGGCGATCGCACTCTCCACCTCCTCACACTTTCTATCTAAAAATTTTACTATCTTTTCTTGTTCTTCTAATGGGGGTAAACAAAATTTAATTGTTTTTAACTTAGAAGAATAAATATGAACAATGATTTGTCCTTTAGCTAATTTTGCTTTTTGCTCATTAAAAAATGAGGAATTAAATAGATAAGAAAGATAAAGAGAATTACACTTATTTTGTCTAAAAATTATTACATCTCCTCCAGCATATCCGACACTATTCCCTTTATAAACAATACATTTTCCAATATCTTCAAGGGTTTCTCCAGAACCTGTAAACAGAATATCATTATAATAAATTTGAGCGGAATTACTAGCAATATTGTTTGGGACAGTTGTTATCAAATAATCTGTTTTAATATTATATTTTGTGTATATATCTCCATAAAGTAACGCTGGTAAACCTTGTTCAGAAATATCATTTTTACTAATACCTTTTCCTTTGGTAAAACTACCAAAATTAGCCATTCTTGTTATGCCCCAATGTACTGGAATTTCCCCCAACCAATCAACCCCAGAATCTTTATAACAGTCATATTTAGGTAAACTAAGCATCATAATTAGATATTTTTTTTAATATATTTGTCCAATTTTTTATCAAAAGTAAAAACAAATTCCGAATCAACTTGAGAATAAGCCCATAAAAGACAATCCACAAAATCAAACTTTGTTTCCCTGTAACAATCCAAAGCCTTAAGTAATAATTCAGGCTTCTCCAGAAAAACCAACTCTTCCTCAACTAATCCCTTTAATACTTCTTGAATTTTATCCCTCTCCACCTCATAGACTTTTTGCAAAACAAAAACTACCTCACAAGCCACAGCAATAGGTAAAGTAACCCGATTATTTTCTAAAATATCTGCCGCCTTAGTGGATAATTCCTCATGGTCATCGAGAACATAACGAAGGATAATATTAGCATCAACGATGGTCATATTTTTCCTCCGTAGCATTTTCCCACGCCTTTGACTCCAAAGTAATTAACTCTGGTTTAGCATACATTTTTAAAGAGCCTTTTAAACTATTTTTTCTAACTTGAGAATGTTCTTTTTTCATAACAATAATTTCTACCTCTTGCCCTGAAAATTCCAAAGGTAAACTTAATATAACTTGACCGTTTTTAACTATTTTTACCGTGCGTATAACTTCCATTTTTTTACCTAATTATATTTTAATGTGAGTTTTAATATTATTACTTCTTAACTTGCTCATGGACTGGAATTTCCCCCAACCAATCAACCCCAGAATCTTTATAACAGTCGTATTTAGGTAAACTAAGCATCATAAATTAAGCCACATTATTAAATTGATAGACAGGCACTCGAATAAAATTTAGGGGTTTTTCATCACCTAAAATCATATCTTGTAAACGTTCCACTATGTCAGGTGCAAAAAACTTCTCTCCCGTTTTCTCATTCACCCTAGCAGGTACATTTTCCACTAAAATTAACGGCCTATTCAACTCCAAAAAATAAGTAACCAACTTATCTACTAATTGCCTTTCTTCCTGTTCAAAATTCATAGAAATTACCTCTTAATAAAGATATTAACCCCAATGGCTATATTTTCCCCTTTAATTATGTTATAACAAAATATAATAACACTATTTATCGTAGTCATGAAACAAAAAACATACACCATAAACCCTGCCAAAATAGGCAATCAACAAGGTTTTCGCCTTCCCAGTGCCTTTTATAAAGAAAATCCCCAATTTGCCGAAGCCCCAGGAGAAATAGAAGTATTAAACGACGATACATTATTAGTGCGAATTAACCCCAAAAATAACAACGAGGAGGAAGAAGAAGAAACATTAATGATGAGTCTTTTTCTTGACTTTTTAAGTAAAGATGCCCTAAAAAATCCTGAACAACTCAAGCCCTATACCCAAGAAATGAGCGATGAAATAGATGATTTATTAACGGGTGTTGACATAGAAGAATAATGAAGCCCATACAAATAAATCGATATTTAATTTACTTTCATCCTGTTTTTTATCAACAATGGTTAGAGTTAGTAAATAGAGTTAAATATCTTAAGCAAAAATTAGCTCCAGAAAACTTCATTACCCATCCCGAAGTTAAACTATTAAAAGCATTAGATAAAGGAATAAAAGATAAAATACCAAACGATCCTTTTGCCTCTTATTTCGCCCTAAAAAAACCCTTACAAAAATATAATCGTCTCAAAAAAATGGGTTTACCATCAAGGTATCGGCTATTTTTTCGAGTATTTAAAGAAGCAAATACAATTATTATTTTGTGGCTAGGTTTTCCCCGTAAAGAAGGAGATAAAAAAGATTGCTATAAGGTATTTTCTAAGATGGTTATTAATGGTAATTTTCCCGAAGATATAACCAGTTTTTTAGACTTGGTTAATAATTCAGAAAATGATAATTAATGCTTTTGTTAGGAGAAGTAATGAAACAATATCGCCACGCCTTACGAGAGTTAGCACAATAAAGTAAGCAATTGAATAATTAAAGCCTAGATAACTCCTGATACCAACTCCTAATAATTTTAGGAGAAATATGTTTTCCCCTTTCATTGATCAATTTTTGAGCATCTCTTTTTACTTCCGCAACGGTTTTATAATTCGTTTTTACCATTGCCGTTAAAAATCTTAAAGCCCTAATATAAGGAATTTGATATTTTTTACAGGCTTCCACCACCAACCCATCGTCACTAGCACACAATAAAAAACGATGACTCGCAATAGCCAAAGTCGATCTATCCGCCATACTTAATAAAGGAAATTCCTCACCAAAATCTATAAAACTCCTAAACATTTCCTCAGTATCTAACGGGATGGGAATAAGATACTTTTGGGCAACTTCCCTTGTTTCTAATTCTAACTGATCTGAGTCTAAAACCTCTTGAGCAATATATAAGGGGGCGTAATGACTTTGAAGCCATTGCCAATCCCCCAAATAAACAAAATCAATTAGTGCTGTTGCGTCCAATATAATTCCGTCATACTGCTCTAAAATGTCAACATCAGGCGATAGCATAAACCTCCTGTTGCATTCTTGCCAATCTTAAAGCCTCAATGGTAATGTTTAAAAGTTCCGCAGCCTTTGATTCAGAAATTTTCTCCGCTTTTAGAGCTTTCCAAATAAGACTTTGATAACGTTGATTAACAGGAAAATTATTTTCTGCTAACTTTGGTTCAAGTTCAATTTCTTTAGTAAGAGATTTATTATATAAACGTTTATAGTTAGCTCTTATTTTTTTGATCATTTCTCCATAACTATCTATTCCTAACTCATCAAGTCGTTTAATAATAGTGGCATAACTTACCCGAAAATGAGCTTTAAGTTCCAGTAAATTAGTCATGTTTTGACAAGCTAAATCAAAAGCCGTTTGGGATACAAGTAAATGACTAGCAAAATAATTAGCTACCTTTTCTCTTGCTTTTTCTTCCTCCCGACTTTCACTTATCATTAATCGGTTTTGATATTCGTCTCGATGAAAAATTAGATGTCCAATTTCATGAGCCAGGGTAAATAATTGTCTTTCAATACTAATATTATGGGTGTTAATTAGTACAAAAGCACCCTGACTATTACTACAGGCACTTAACCCGAAAAAGTCTTTTTGCTCAACGGGTAGTCGTAAAACCTTTAAACCTAACTCCTCTATCGCTTCAAATAGATTCGGAATGGGTGCATCACCGATACCTAAACGAAGACGAAAAGACTTAGCTATTTGTTGAATACGACTTTCATTATCTTTTAGCACATTACAAGGGGTTGTTTCTGGGGCATAAGGAGGCAACCCAACGGCTACTTCAAGGGCAGTATAAGTGTTTAATAAATTCTCTACATAACTTATAAATTGGGGTTTTTGAGTAAATTTACAATGAGTGCGAAAACAAAAATTATTCGTTTGAGGTAGTTGATCAATTGGGCGTAATATATCATCAAGAGTTACCCCCAAACTTTTAGCTAAAACACTAAGAGTTTTACTATCTGGTAAAGTTTTTGCTTTTTCATAGTTATTAATGGTTTGTCGTGTAACCCCAGTTTGTTGAGCTAGAGATTCTTGCGATATATGTAAGCCCTTACGATAACGAATTAAATTAAATGCGATCGTTTCTTTCATAAAGGTACTTTAATGTTTATTAATTTTACATTTTGGCTAACTAAGTTAACTAATTTGTAAAATATATTTTACATTATAACCAATTTTCGTGAATTAGCATTTAGCTTCATTTATCGCAAAAACTAAGCAAATTCTTTAATAAACCCTCCGTTTGTGCTTCTAACTCTAGCATTTCTTTACTTACTTCCTGCAAACTTCTTAAGGGTTGATGCTGATAAAAATACTTATTGAAACTAATCTCATAACCAATGACAGTTTTACTCATATCCAACCAAGCATCCTCCACATGGGGGCGCACTTCGTCTAAAAAATAACCCTCTACTATGGCTACCCTATGGGCAAAGGTTGAGGCGGTTAAATTGTTATCTGAGTTAATAGAAGAAGAGGGACGATAATTAAGAGGTATATTTTCAGTATCCCGTAAATTAGTATCGGTTTCATATTCCACATAAACATCAGGTTTATCGGTGGGAAAGTAACCAAAATTAGCTAAGTTTTCCTTGGTTGTGCCTAGTTGGTTTAATAACTCCTCTAACTTCTCTTTTTTGAGCTTATGCACCTTTTTAATAACCTTTTCGGCCGATTCATCTACCCAACTAACTGCCCCTAAAAATTGCTTTTTCTGGGATGCTGAGAGTTTGATATTTAATTGTTTAATGGCTTGATCTATTTGTTGACTAAATAAGTTAAAATCAGTCCATATCTTATCGCTATTATTAATACCTGTTGTTGTATTTAAATGATTGATAATTTGCCCTGCTCTATCCATTAATTCTTTTTGTTCAAGCCATTTTTTCTGAGATAATAATGATTTTAAGTTAGCGGAAGTGATGCTAATTTCTTCTTTCTCTAAGTAGTCTTTTATTTCCTTTTCATGGGCTTTTAAGTCTTGATAAACTTTATCCCCAAAATGATTGTAAACCCACTCCATTGGCTCAGAGATAGCATTAATAAAGCGTAAACTAGCTATTCTTTCTGGGGTGCATTGAGCCATTAATCTTAATGGACGTTCTACGGTTACTTTATAAAACCCAAAATCTTGATTATTAAATACTTTACTAATACATTTTGAATTACTCACACTCTCATTATTTTCGTTACTATCATCCCATAAAGTGAGATAAATATTAGTAATTGTTTCAATATCTTCGGGGGCAAATTCACAGTTTTTTTTGCCTAAATTTTTGCGTAATTTACGATAAAGATTAGAAGCATCAATTAATTGTACTTTTCCCTTTCTCTCAGGGCTTTTATTGTTAGATAATATCCAAACATACGTACTGATGTCCGTGTTATAAAATAGGTTTTGGGGTAACTGGGCGATCGCCTCTAGGTAATCATTTTCAATGATATAACGTCTAATATTACTCTCACCACTTCCTGCATCCCCCGTAAATAAAGCCGAACCATTATGCACCGATGCAATGCGCGAACCCAAAGGACTATGGGATAAGGGTTTCATTTTACTTACCATATCCATTAAAAATAATAACTGTCCATCCGATGATCTCGGCACCGCCTTTTCAGTTTTAACCTCCCCCCAAAAGTCCGTTAAAGGTACTTCAAAACG
Source organism: Cyanobacterium stanieri LEGE 03274 (assembly GCF_015207825.1). Lineage (NCBI taxonomy): Bacteria > Bacillati > Cyanobacteriota > Cyanophyceae > Chroococcales > Geminocystaceae > Cyanobacterium > Cyanobacterium stanieri. The sequence goes on along the minus strand of NZ_JADEWC010000048.1, from coordinate 888 downwards.
AGGATCTAAAACATTAGTACCATCCATGATATATTTTTGCTCAGTCTTCCACGACTTCCCATAGGGGGGATTTTCCAGCATAAAATCAAATTTAAGCCCAGCAAAATCATCGGTGGCAAGGGTTGAACCAAACTTAATATTTTCAGGGTTATTACCCTTAATCATCATGTCTGATTTACAGATAGCATAGGTTTCCCCATTCACTTCTTTTCCGTATAAATGGACAGTTGCCGAGGAAGCAATATCACCTTGAGTATCTTTAATAAAGTTTTGAGACTCAGTTAACATACCCCCAGAACCAGAAGCCCCGTCATACACTAGAATTACAGGGGGTAAACTATCTTTAACTGGTACAAATAACAAATTAGTCATTAAGCGGATTACTTCACGGGGGGTGAAATGTTCCCCTGCTTCTTCGTTATTTTCTTCATTGAAACGACGGATTAATTCTTCAAATACATAACCCATACCTAAGTTAGTTAATCCTACTAACTTTCTACCGTTGTTATCGATTACCCCATGGGGGCTAAGATTAATTTCAGGGCTAGTAAACTTGTCTAAAACATCCAATAATACATCCGCTTGACTCATCTTACGGATTTGGTTACGCAAGTCAAATTTATCAATAATTTCTTTTACATCATCGCTAAATCCATCTAAATAAGCCCTAAAGTTGCCTTCTAAAATTTGAGCGTTATTGGCGGCGGTACTAACTATTTTTTTCAGTGTCCATTCTGAGATGTTATAAAACACATAACCAGAAGCCTCCCTCAAACCTTCTGCTTCTAAGTCAACTAAGCCCACATCCTCCCTCTGAAATCTCACTTCTTCCATTACTTTGTCTTTGGTTTCTTCCAAAAGGCAATCTAACCTTCTTAAGACAAACAT
>NZ_JADEWC010000047.1 GCF_015207825.1 Cyanobacterium stanieri LEGE 03274 | reverse complement strand
CATCTCCCCCGTCTCCCCCTTGCCCCGCAGAAGCATTAACCGAAATTTCTTTTAAATAATCTTTATTGGTAGCATAAATGGTCAAGTCTCCACCATTACCACCATTGCCACCGTTACCACCATCACCACCATCACCGCCGTGCGCACCTTGTAAATTTTCTGGCAAATTAATGGGTTGATTTTCACATAATGCCCTCGTGCCGTTGCTGCCACTTTCCCCCGTAGAGCCATTTTGTCCCGCTAAATTAAGATTCAGGGGTGAGCCATCAGCAAAAATGGTAATACTTTCGCTACTTCTACCATCATTTCCATCAGCGCCCCTTACGCCGTTGTTTCCACGATTTCCGAAATTACTAGCCTGATTGGCGATCGCCCTTAAACCACATAGATTATTCTCCACTAGAGGAGAAATCATTTCAGGCAAAAACAAAAAAGCGACAGTGAGAGAAGTTTTCGTTAACCAACCCATAATAAATAATTGATAATAAATAATTGATAATAAACTCTAACTAGACAAAAATCAGATATTGTCTATCTGCTATATTAAGTAATGTTAAGCAGTAAATCATTAAACAAAAAAATATTTTATGGATACTTTAACAGCTATCAGAGAAAGAAGGTCAATTAAAAAATATGACCCTAATCATAAAATGACTGATTCGGAAATCAATACTTTAATGGAACAGGCTTTGCTTTCTCCCACTTCTTTCAATATGCAAAATTGGCGTTTTGTAGTTGTTAAAGATCAAGAAATCAAGGACAAATTAAAGGCTGTTTCTTTCAATCAATCCCAAGTTAGTGATGCTTCTATCGTGGTGGTGATTTGCGGAGACTTGAAAGCGTCAGAAAAAAATCCTCAGAGATATTGGCGTAACACCCCCGAAACGGTTCAAAAGCAAATTGTACCCATGATTGGAGGTTTTTATAATGATAAACCCCAGTTACAAAGAGATGAGGTGATGCGCTCCTCTGGTATGGCAGGACAAAATATTATGTTAGCCGCTAAAGCCATGGGTTATGATACCTGTCCGATGATTGGTTTTGACCCTGAAAAGGTAGCTAAAATTATTAATTTACCTGAAGACTATATTCTTTCTTTTATGGTTGTGGTTGGCAAAGCCATCGAAGGGCCTAACCCTCGTTCTGGTCAGTTAGATTTTTCGGAAGTTGTTAGTTTTGATAGTTTTTAAACTATCTTTGATAAACAAGGGGTTTTTCCTCTTGTTTTTGGTAAAAAAATCGCAAAATTAACCTTTTTGTTGATTAATGACTGGTCAATTTATGTTATTATTAAACAATGGGATATTAAGCAAAAATAAGTTTAAATAGTCAGATTTTCATTATTAACAACCTAATTTTATTATCTCCCAAAAGAGAGCAAAAGTCCAAAAAAAAGTGATTTTTTAATATTTTGTAACAAAAAATGGGTTGTAATAATTTCCTACGGCACACCGCCATATTTAGCGATCGCCCTCAGGGAAGGATTAATAGAATTTTGTAACCAAGCCCACATTTGATCTCCGTGGGAAAAGTGCCACCACTCTCCGGGATGACGAAGAAAACCCCCAGCATTCATGGCTTGTAAAAGTATTTGTCGGTGGTAATGATAGCGTTGTTCAAGGGAATTTGGACGATGTTGGTAATAATTAGGGTGCGATCGCTCCGATAACTCATCAATTTCTCCGCCCATATCAACCATTTGCCCCTTTTCATCCCATAAAGTTAAATCCACCGCAGCCCCCGTACTGTGAGGGGGAGGGGTGAGAGGATTATGGCTTGGAATTGCCCAAATTTTATATACTTCCTCATAAACCTCCTTTTCTTGGGCAGAATTTAACTGACCTTGGTTGAAACCCTTCATCTCGCAAACCTGTTTGAAAGTATAATCCACCATGAATTGTTGTACAGCAATGGGCCGATAAGCATCAAAAATTTTTAACCGCCATTGGGGTTTTAACTGTTGTAATTTTTCTTGGGCAACAATTAAACCATCAACAACCCTTTGACGTAAATAATAGGGAGACTTGCCCCCATAATCAGCGCCTAACTTTTGGTAAGGGGGAGGATTTTCCATGAGGAATAAATCTTCAGGAATGGCGATTAACGCTTCCCCACACTCTTGAATCGCTATTTTTTGATAAGGTTTTTCCATCGCTTAAGTATTAGGAATTAGGGTTCAGATATTAAATAATAAAAACTCATTATCAATTATCCATTCTCAATTATCTTAACTGTGCGGTTTTAAGATTAAGATCTAAAGTGCGATCGCCCCTAATCACAGAAAAACGAATATTTTTATCAACCCCAGTTTGTTCCACCACATTTTGAAGCTCCCCAGCATCACTAATAGGGCGACTATTCACCTTCACCACCACATCACCCCGACGCATTCCCGCCGACGATGCAGGGGTATCAGACAAAACCTGTACCACCAAAACCCCTTCCACCTCAGGAATCATAAAAGCCGAATTAGGGTCATTATTATTTTCCCTTGCCAAATCAGGAGTAACATTAACCATCTGAATACCCACATAAGGATGAGGCACTTCCCCTCCCATAGCCAAAGTATTTTGAATTTCTTTTGCTTTATTAATGGGTATAGCAAAACCAATCCCCATAGCATCCGCACGTATAGCCGTATTAATGCCGATAACTTCCCCCTGAGCATTTAACAAAGGCCCCCCCGAATTACCCGGGTTGATGGCCGCATCGGTTTGTAAAAAATCGATTCTCTTATCAGAAATCCCCACTTCCGAAGAAGAACGATGGAGAGTGCTAATAATGCCCAAGGTTACCGTATTATCAAGACCGACAGGATTACCAACGGCGATCGCCCAATCCCCCACCTTCACCGCCCCAGAATCCCCTAACACCGCAGTAGGTAAAAGATCACCCTGAGAATCCACCTTCACCACCGCCAAATCAGTAATTTGATCCGTACCCATCACCTGCCCCGAAAACTTGCGCCCGTCCTTGAGGGTAATAGTCACCTTATCCGCATCACTCACCACATGGGCATTAGTCAAAATAATACCAGAGCCATCGACAATAAATCCCGAACCTTGCCCAGCCACCCTTCTTTCTTGGGGCATTCTCCCCGAAAAACCATTACCAAAAAACTGACGTAACATAGGATCATCCATAAAAGGATCAAAACCAAAACTACGGCTAACCACCTTTTCTATATCGATACGCACCACCGCATCTCCCGTTTTTTCTACTGCCTGAGCCACAAAGCTATCGGGAGCTAAATCCGTGGGTAGTGCCGTCACAGGGGCCACTAACATCCCCCAACCAACCATAAAACCGAGAAGTAAAGAAACAATAAACTTTTTGAAAGAAGATAGGATAATCATAAAATTAGAAAATATGTAAAGATTTGATACTTTTCTTATCAATTCAGGTTTAGAAATAAGATAATAGTCTCGCTGTTTATGATACCCATTGTATAGCCAGAAGCAGTTTTCCTCAGGAAATTTACTTGTAGTGTTTTCCCGAAATCTGTGTTCTTGTCTATATTGGTGCATCTACCAGAGCGCACCCTAGGGGTAAACTAAACCCAAGGGAAAGTATGAAATAATTAGTCTTGATGCAGTTGACTACCCAGTCAGGATCAAGATTAAAATAAAATATAACTCTTTAATAGTTAAAAATTAAAATATTTGTTGGGAGAAAAAAATGTTACTCGATGCCGTAACTAGCTTAATAAAAAACTACGATGTATCCGGGCGTTATCTCGATAGAGATGCCATCGATTCCCTAAAATCTTATTTTCAATCCGGCACTACTAGAATTCAAATTGCCAATATCATTAATGCCAACTCCCCTGAGTTAGTTTTAAATGCGGGAAAACAATTATTTGAAGAAGTACCCGAGTTGATTCGTGCGGGGGGAAATGCTTACACTACCCGTCGTTACTCTGCTTGTTTACGGGATATGGACTACTATTTACGCTATGTAAGTTATGCTCTGATTGCCGGGGATACTAGCGTTTTAGATGAGCGAGTCTTACAAGGATTAAGGGAAACCTATAATTCTTTAGGTGTACCCATTGGCCCTACTGTCAGAGGTATTCAAATCATGAAAGAGATGATTAAAGATATGGCTTTTGCTTCTGGTATTGAAAATACTTCTTTGGTGGATGAACCTTTTGATCATCTTGCCCGTGAGTTGAGCGAAGTTTCTATCTAAATTAGGTTTTAGGTGGAAGGTATTGGGTGTTAGGTTTTCATGGTATTGGTTTTAAAGATTGTGTTACATTGAAAGTTAAGATCAAACGCAATCGAAGATGAGCAAAGTATTTTCCAGAATCGCTATCTCTACAGGATTTTTAGTCGCTGGTATTTCTTTCGGCTTATGGGGGGGGAAACAATTTAGCAATGTGTCTGAGGATTTTCCTAATCCTTCCTTTTTTTCAGAAAATTATTCTATTCCTTTGCCCGATTCTCCTTCAGGGGGAGCAAATATAGAAAATCATCGTAATTTTAATTTTATAGCTTCTGCGGTAGAAAAGGTAGGCCCGGCGGTGGTGAGGATAAATGCTTCTCGCCAAGGGAGTCGTAATTCTTTATCTGATAATTTTTTTGGTTCTATTCCTAGCTATCCTCCCCAAGACAGTGGCACTGGTTCTGGTTTTATTATTCAAGAGGATGGTTTAATTATTACTAATGCCCATGTGATTGATAATTCCGATTTGGTTTCGGTTTCCCTCCGTGATGGTCAATTTTTTGAAGGGGAAGTGTTGGGTATTGATAGGATGACTGATTTGGCGGTAGTCAAGATTAAGGCTTCTGGTTTGCCGGTGGTAACTTTGGGTAAAAGTGAGGATTTAATTATTGGGGAATGGGCGATCGCCATTGGTAACCCCTTAGGATTAGATAACACTGTCACAGCGGGTATCATAAGCGCCACGGGGCGATCGAGTAATGAAGTGGGAGTACCTGATAAAAGAGTTCGTTTTATCCAAACCGATGCGGCCATCAATCCGGGTAACTCAGGAGGCCCATTACTCAATATTCAAGGGGAAGTAATCGGTATTAACACCGCCATCAAAGCCAACGCCCAAGGATTAGGTTTTGCCATTCCCATTGAAACTGCTTCCCGTATTTCTCAACAACTGGTAACCAATGGTAAAGCCGCTCACCCCTATCTAGGAATTCAAATGGTAACCCTTAATCCCTACACCTCAACTAACTACGATTTTCCCATTCCTGACATTTATGAAAACACACAAGGGGTTTTAATTTTAAGGGTGATGCCTAATTCCCCTGCCCAAGAGGCTGGATTTAAAACAGGGGATTTAATTACTCGAATTCGACAAACATCAATCATGACAACCACTGATGTTCAAGAGGAAGTAGAAAAGAGTAGCATCGGAGAAACTCTACCTGTTACGGTTAATAGGGAAGGAGAAATGGTAATAGTTGAAGTGATTCCCACGGAATTTCCTCAATAGTTGAAGCACTCACCCTCATTAATTGTTTATGATCATTCTGTAATGGATTTTTTAGCCATAGGGATCATTTTTATCTTTTAAATCAATACTTAATAAAAAAATTATGGTAGTAAATAAAATTTGATTATCATCAGAGCTAATTTTTTTAATATTTGAATCGAGAGAAGGTTTCATCGATTTCTAAGGTCATTTAATCTTTATGACTGTATTTTGGACAAAATAAAAATCATATTAATCCGTTGATTAGTGAAATTTGTTTATCAGGAGAAACCATTTATGTCAAATTTCTTAATAAAAATTATAGTTTTGTAGTCTGTAACACCAAAATATAAAAAAAATCTAAAAAGAATTATATTTTAATAGTCAAAACCTAGTTTTATTAGCTACATTAGGATTTAGATATTTATCCCTTGCCCATTACATGAATTTAGTATTAACCATGACAAAATAACTAAAAAAAAGATGATTTATTAAATTATGTCCCTAGGCAGGATAAAAAGTGCGTTAAAAAGAGGAGTAACAACATGAACCAATTTACCAGTCCCCTCACCAAGGAACACGATCCCATAAAAACGGAAATTGATGGAGAATTTGACGAGGTGATTGCTCAATATTCCGATGATACAGAGCAAAACGGCAAAAAGGTAAGGAGCAATCGTAGTAAATCAGAAGACTCCGTCGGGGCGTTTTTTAAAGAAATGGCTCGTTACCCTTTGTTAACAGCAACCGAAGAAATTGAATTAGCCCAAGCCGTCAAATTTTTAACTGAGTGCGAGGACAAACAACAAAAATTGCACCATCAGTTACAAAAAACCCCCAGTAAGATGGAATTAGCCCTTGCCATGGGGCTAGAAACAGAGAGGCAATTAGAAAATCGTCTCTATAAGGGAAGGGTTGCCAAAAGAAAAATGATTCGTTCTAATTTACGTTTGGTGGTATCCATTGCTAAACGGTATTTAAATAGGGGAGTGCCTTTTTTAGATTTAATTCAGGAGGGGGCTATCGGTTTAAACCGGGCGGCTGAAAAGTTTGATCCTGATAAGGGTTATAAGTTTTCTACCTATGCTTATTGGTGGATTCGTCAAGCCATCACTAGAACGATTGCCAATGATTCTCGTACCATCAGATTACCCATTCATATTGTGGAGAAGTTAAATAAACTTAAGAAGGCTCAACGGGAATTAAAACAAAGTTTGCAACGCAATCCCACAGAGGATGAGTTAGCGGAGGAAATGGGCATTAATGAACAGGCTTTACATCAGTTATTACAGTTAAAACGTCAATCTTTATCCCTAAATCATCGTGTGGGTAAAGGGGAGGATACGGAGTTATTGGAGTTATTAGAAGATACCAATCTATTGTTGCCTGAGGAGAAGATGAATGAGGCAATGATGAATCAAGAGATTGTTTCTGTGTTGGATGATGTTTTGAGTGGGCGAGAAAAGGAAGTTATTATTTTGCGTTATGGCTTGTCTCATTCTAAGCCTCATACCCTAGAGGAAGTGGGACAAATGTTTGATTTATCGAGAGAAAGGGTGCGTCAAATTCAAACTAAGGCTATGCGTAAGTTAAGAAGACCACAGGTTGCAAGAAGATTAAAGGGTTGGTTAACTTAGATTTTTGCTAATATTTATTGATTGAATCGGGGAGCTATTTTATTTAGATTTCCCTGATTTTTTTATGGAAGATAAATGATTAATGGCATTGCTGATTTTGAGTATGAAACATTATTGAATTACACAAAAAACTAAGACTTCTAAATATTATAACTGTTCCCTATTCCCCGTTCCCTGTTCCCTTCCTCAACAAGAAATCATACCTTAATTCACCAACGCCTGATTAATTAATAAGTGAAGGGTGTTTTTTTGGTTAACAAATTAAAACAAAGGTTTGATTTCAGATTCTATATAATTTAGTACAATGGAAAGTATTATCAGTTAAGTGCGATCGATTCCTCATCCATTGCCATAAAATATTATGACTCAAAGCCCTGTTTCTTCCTCTGGAAAAAAATTAGAAAAGTTAAGTACAGCCCTTGTCAGTCCAGATTATTTTAGTCCCTTCGGAAATAAGTTAATTCAATCAGGATATATAGATAAAGAACAGCTAAAGAATGCCTTAGTGGAGGTGAGGAATAGTAAACAACCTCTAGTAAAAGTGCTAGAGAGTATGACTCATAAGGCTTTATCCCCTGATTTGGTAAGACAATATAAGAAACATCATCTCTTTGAGTTAAAAATATTGTATGGGGTTGATTCTGTTGATCCTGATGCCGATGAAATATCTTCGGATCAGATGACGGAGTTGATAGATTCGGTAATAAATATTAAGGTGTGTCGTCGCCATAAATTGTTGCCTGTGCGCCGCATTAATACAGAAGATCCTCCTGTGTTGGTAATTGCCATGGTCGATCCTGACAATTTGGCTGCCCTTGATGAGGTGCGTAAATTAATCCGTTTGAAGGGTTTAGATTTACAGAGGATTGTAATTACGGAGGAAGATTACGATCGCCTTTTACAAATATACTATAAGGAAGAAAGCGAAAAAAGAGAAAAGGAAGAAGCCCTACAGGCTAAAAAAGCCCAAGAAAAATTAGCCAGTGTGGATGATGTCATTGACGACTTATCCGATGACGGTTTAGAGGATGGAAAGGAAGATAATGATGATGCGGATTTAAGTTCCAATGATGCCAATCAAGCTCCCATCATCAAATTAGTAAACAAAATTTTAATTAAAGCTCTCCAAGAAAGTGTTTCTGATATTCACATTGAACCCCAAGAAGAAATATTGAGGGTTAGAATGCGTAAGGATGGGGTATTACAAGAATTTTTCCGCCTCCCCCGTCACATCACCACGGCGGTGGTAGCAAGGTTTAAAATTATGGCAGAATTAGATATTGCCGAACGCCGTTTACCCCAAGATGGAAAAATCCGTCGGGTGTATCAGGGACGTAATGTGGATTTCCGTGTTAACACTCTCCCTAGTCGTTATGGGGAAAAGGTTTGTTTACGTATTTTAGATAACTCAGCCACCCAGTTAGGGTTAGATTTTCTGATTAGTGATGAGGAAACATTGTTGAGGGTTCGGGAAATTGCTGGTCGTCCGTTTGGTTTGATTTTGGTAACAGGCCCTACGGGTTCGGGTAAATCCACAACCCTTTATTCGGTGTTGGCGGAAAGAAATAAACCAGGGGTTAATATCAATACTGCGGAAGATCCCATTGAATATGCCCTCCCTGGCATTACTCAGGTACAGGTAATTAGAGAGAAGGGCATGAACTTTGCTTCTATTCTACGGGCGTTCATGCGTCAAGATCCTGATATTATCCTCGTGGGTGAAACTAGGGACGTGGAAACAGCTAAGACAGCCATTGAGGCGGCTTTGACAGGACATTTGGTATTAACCACTTTACACACTAATGATGCGGCAGGGGCGATCGCCCGTCTGGATGAAATGGGGGTTGAACCCTTCATGATTTCTGGAGCATTGTTAGGGGTGTTGGCTCAAAGGTTAATGCGCCGTGTGTGTACCGAATGTAGAATTGAATATAGCCCTAGTAAAGAAGAATTAGCCCGTTTCGGTTTAACTGCCTCAGGGGAAGAATCCGTTACCTTCTATAAAGCTAATACCCTGACAGGAGATAACCTCCAAGAAGCGGTAAACAATGGTACTGTTTGCCCTAAATGTGGGGGAACAGGATATAAAGGTAGGGTTGGGGTTTATGAATTTATGGTTATTACCGAAACCCTACAAAAATTAATTAACCAAGGGGCTACCACCGATAGAATAAAAGAAGCAGCCGTGGAAGAAGGTATGACCACAATTTTGGCTTATAGTCTTAATTTAGTGCGTCAAGGACATACTACCTTAGAGGAAGTAGAGAGGGTTACTTTCACCGATTCTGGATTAGAGTCGGAGTTAAAAGCCAAGCGTAAAAGCTCTTTGACTTGTCAAGGTTGTGGCGCTGAGTTACAACAAGAATGGATGGACTGCCCCTATTGTATGACTCCTCGTTTTAGTGATTAAAAATGATTGATTAATTATTTATCACTATACTCGAAACTGAAAACCTCAAGACTGAAACCTTACCCTTGATCATTCATTATCTATTGTTGATGTTTTAATCATAAGTCCAATTTTTTATCAAAGACTCGGTGCAATTGCCGGTGGTAGTGACAAAATTAGTTACAATTGTGGTTAACTATCAATTAAATTTTATTGCAGTTAGCTATGACTGAAACAACAAATAATAATTATATGGAACTAGATCAAGAAATTAGGGAACAAGAAAATCTGGAACAAAATCAAGATGTAGATTCGGCTGATAGTGTCCCCTCCCTGGATGAAGCTGAAGTTTTAGAGCAAGAGTCTAAAGATGTATCTTCCGAGAAAATAGATGATAGTAATTCTTCGGACAATGATAATGCCTCCGAGGCACAAGCCCAAGAGTCTTTGGAAAATAACGATGATGAGAGTGAAAGTTTAAAGGCGATCGCCCTTTTACAAGAAGAAATCGCTAACCTAAATCAACAACTAGAATCCCAAAAAGAACAAACCAAAAGTATTCAAGGTCAATTCATGAGGCTAACTGCGGACTTTGATAATTTCCGCCGTCGTACCGCTAAAGAAAAAGAAGAACAAGAAAATAGCATCAAAAAGAAAACCATCGTCGAACTACTTTCCGTGGTTGATAACTTTGAAAGAGCCAGAACTCAAATAAAACCCTCCAATGATGGAGAAATGGCTATCCATAAAAGCTATCAAGGGGTATATAAAACCTTTGTAGATAGTCTCAAGAAATTAGGCGTATCCGCCATGCGTCCCGAAGGACAACCCTTTGATCCCAACTATCAAGAAGCTATGCTCAGAGAGCCTACCAATGAATATCCTGAAGGCACAGTCATAGAACAATTAGTTAGGGGCTACCTTCTCAATGACCAAGTCTTACGCTATGCTATGGTAAAAGTAGCTGCACCCAGTGAGGATGACCATGAATCAAACTCTACCTCTGATGATACTCCAGAGGCTTAAGAAAATTTTCTATTAGTGAAATTACCTAGTAAATATTAACTATAAAATAAACAAGAGCCATATTATAGTTGGCTCTACTACCACAAAAATAAACTACACTTAGGGCAGAGTGTTAAACATCAAAATAATTGTCACCAAAACCAATAATTGATGACAATAAAAATTCCTAGGGTATGCTGTAAGAAAGAAACCATCAAAATCAACACCAAAAGAAAACTTATAAATCGCAACTGCTGTCAGTTATGGGAAAAGTAATCGGAATCGACTTAGGAACAACAAATAGTTGTGTTGCCGTATTAGAAGGCGGTAAACCCTTAATTATTAATAATCAAGAGGGTTCAAGGACAACCCCCAGTATCGTAGGATTTGGTAAAGGTTCTCAACGCCTAGTGGGGCAACTAGCCAAACGTCAGGCCGTCACCAATGCGGAAAATACCGTTTACAGCATTAAGCGATTTATAGGTAGAAGATGGTCTGATAGTGACCACGATCGCTCCAGGGTTACATATATAGTCAATCAAAATAAGACTGAGCTACTAAGAGGTAAAATAAGAATATAGTAATTATCATAAAGTAAAAGAAAAATGCCCCATCATGTAGAGTTAAGAAAAAAAGTAATTGATTACATAGATAGA
>NZ_JADEWC010000046.1 GCF_015207825.1 Cyanobacterium stanieri LEGE 03274 | reverse complement strand
GGGCCTAAAGCTCCAGGGGGTACAACTGTTCCATCGGGCAAAACCGTTCCAGGGGTCACATTAGCTCCATTCGTCCCTGCCGTTCCATCAGCTCCCGCAGTTCCACCAGGATTCACCCCAGCTCCATTCGTCCCTGCCGTTCCATTAACACCATTTTCCGTAGTACCCTCAGGGGTAACAATCTGTTGAATGGTGACACGGGGGACAGTAGGTAGAGCAAAAGGATCACTTCTACCATCCTCAATCTGCCTTAACCTTGCCTCAGGATCTGTAGAAGGTATAATCCCGTTAGCTGTACCAACGATAATAGGTTCTTCCACCTCCTCAGCTTGATTGTCCTCAGGTTGTTCGGCGGGGGGAATAGGAGGAATATCTTGAGAAAAATCTTCTTCCTCACCACCAATGGTACACCCTCCCAAAAACAACATACTAGAGAGTAATAAAATAGATATTTTATTCATAGAAAAAAAGTGAATTTTAATAGATTATTTTAACAATAATCCTCAATAATATTTTAATCAAATTCATCTTCTTTAATCATTCCTCTCATACTGCTAATGCCTTTTTTAATGCGACGGGAAACCGTAATTACACTAACCCCAAGACGTTCTGCGGTTTCTTTTTGGGTTAAATCTTGTAGGAATACAAATTCTAATACTTTTCGGGTGGTTTCTTCTAATTGAGATAAAGCCCCTTGTAGTCTGATTTTATCTTCTTCTACTAATTGAAAACTATGGTATTGGGCATCGGGAAGCATTTCCCCAAGGGTGGACTTATCTTCGTCATTGCTAGTTTTAGCGTCAAGACTCAAGGGTTCTCTATTTTTGTGAGCTAATTTCACCTCTTGCCATTCCCCTAGGGAAACTCCTAATTTTTTGGCAATTTCATGATCATTGGGTTGACGTTTTAATTCTTCTCTCAATTCCCTAACAATCCGATTTGCTTTATTTTTTAATTCTAAACAACGGCGAGGAATGCGAACGGAATAGCCTTTATCCCTTAGATAGTGTTGGATTTCGCCCCGAATGTAGGGAAGGGCAAAGGAGCTAAAAGCATAACCTTTTTCGAGGTCAAATCTTTCGATCGCCCTTAATAAGCCAAGACTACCCACTTGTAGTAAATCATCAAAATTTTCCTGACATTGATTTGTCCAATGGGATGCCTCTTTCTTAACTAAGCCTAAATTTAACTCAACAATACGATTACGAACTCTTTGCTCTTTATTTTGGGCATAGAGGGTAAATAATTCTTCGTTGGCTGTTTTATATTGAGTGGTAGATCTTATGGGCATTTTTCTATCTCTACTTATGAAATTCTTATCTAAATCATCCGATTTTGATTTCGGTCATGGGCTTGGGCAAATGAATTTTTTATGACACATTTACATCATAGGTCACTTTTGCTTATTTACACAACCGTATTTTTACTGTTTTTTATAACTTAAAAAATAATATACTTAGCTATTTTTACGGAGATTTTATAAAGTTTTATTAAGTTTTATTATTTCCTAATTAAAAGTTATTTATCTTGTCAAATTTAATACCATTATATCATAAAGCATTTTATGACAATTTACCATTAACTGATGATGAAAGTAAGATCATAATAGCTGTAAGTGTTATCTATCAACCTTTTCGGTTATGATTATAAGGAGCAGGAGTAAATGTAGATAACTATTTATGATGATCAATAGATTAGTTTTTCTGTTGGGGACATATGGTTTATAATTGGTAAACTGAATTATATTGTAGTGAAAAAAATGATTATTTAAATTAACTTCATAGCCAATTTTATAATTTATACTGTGATAATTAATACAATGTATAATTTATTTTGAGCAATTGAATTATATAAATATTAATTCATTTTAGGGCATTTTTATTTTTGTCACAATTTATAAAAAATATTAATCTGTTAACAGCGTCAAACAAAATCCCATGCCGAAAATATATCATCACCTCCGCTGGAGTATTTTCGCAGTTGCCCCACGGTGTAATGGATTACAAAGCTAACGGTAATTTGTTCAATAAATTGAACTAGGGTATATTTTGATAGACGAATTAAGTCTAAAACCTTGATTGAGCTAATGTACAATGGATGTTTGACCAAAAAATATTAGATTTGATGTTTCAACTACGAGCGCCCTTTAAACCCACAGGAGACCAACCGACGGCCATCAAGTCGATTATCCAAGCCTTAGACAAGGGCGATCGCTTCCATACCCTTCTTGGGGCAACGGGTACAGGGAAAACCTATACAGTGGCAAATGCCATCGCCCATCACCAAAAACCCACCTTAGTATTAGCCCATAACAAAACCCTTGCCGCCCAACTGTGTGAGGAATTGAGACAGTTTTTTCCCCATAATGCGGTGGAATATTTCGTTAGTTATTACGACTACTACCAACCAGAAGCCTACATCCCTGTTACTGATACCTACATCGAAAAAACCTCATCTATCAACGATGAAATCGATATGTTACGCCATTCCGCCACCCGTTCATTATTTGAGCGTCAAGATGTGATTGTGGTGGCTTCCATTAGTTGTATTTATGGTTTGGGTATCCCCTCAGAATATCTCAAAGCCTCAGTAAAACTAACGGTAGGGGCAGAATATGACACTCGGCAACTATTAAGAGACTTAGTCACCATTCAATATACCCGTAACGACATCGAATTGGCGCGGGGCAGTTTTCGCCTTAAGGGGGATGTGTTGGAAATCGTTCCCGCCTACGAAGATAGGGTAATTCGCCTTGATTTTTTTGGAGACGAAATCGACTCAATTTCCCTTTTAGACCCCGTAGATGGCTCATTTATCAAGGAATTAGAGCGCATTAATATCTATCCTGCAAGGCACTTTGTTACCCCTCAAGAACAGTTAGAAAGTGCGATCGCCTCTATCAAAGCAGAATTAGAAATTAGGCTAATTGAACTAGAAAAACAAGGAAAATTAGTAGAAGCCCAACGACTGAAACAAAAAACCCGTTATGACCTAGAAATGTTGCAAGAAGTAGGTTACTGTAACGGTGTAGAAAACTATTCCCGCCATCTCGCAGGAAGACAACCAGGGGAATCCCCTGAATGTTTAGTGGATTATTTTCCCAAAGACTGGTTATTAATCGTAGATGAATCCCATGTTACCGTACCACAAATTAGGGGAATGTATAACGGAGATCAAGCCAGAAAAAGAGTATTGATTGATCATGGTTTTCGACTACCTAGCGCTGCGGATAATCGCCCCCTCAAAGCCGAAGAATTTTGGCAAAAAGTCCATCAATGTGTTTTTGTATCTGCCACCCCTAGCCAATGGGAAATTGATCAATCCGAAGGAAATATTTCTGAGCAAATTATTCGCCCCACAGGTATTTTAGACCCAAGAATTTTTGTTAGACCAACAGAAAATCAGATCGATGATTTACTCGGAGAAGTGAAAAAAAGAATAGTCAAAAAAGAGCGAGTTTTAATTACAACTCTGACGAAAAGAATGGCAGAAGATTTAACCAATTATCTCCAAGAAAGGGGCATAAAAGTTCAATATTTACACTCAGAAATACAGTCTATCGAACGGATCGAAATTATCCAAAGTTTAAGGGCAGGGGAATTTGATGTTTTAATCGGGGTTAACCTTTTAAGGGAGGGTTTAGATTTGCCCGAGGTTTCCTTAGTAGTCATTATGGATGCGGATAAGGAAGGTTTTTTGCGTTCTGAAAAGTCTTTAATTCAAACCATCGGCAGGGCTGCTCGTCATGTTAATGGAGAGGCGATTTTATATGCGGATAATTTGACCGATAGCATGGAAAAGGCTTTAAATGAAACCCAAAGAAGAAGAAAGTTACAGTTAGCTTATAACAAAAAACATAATATTATTCCTAGGTCAATTAGTAAAAAATCTAGTAGCTCAATTTTAGAATTTTTAGATATAACTAGACGATTAAATAGTGAACAATTGGAAACGGTTTATAACAATATTGAAGAAGTAACCTTAGATAAAATTCCTGATTTAATTAAACAGTTTGAAGAACAAATGAAAACCTATGCTAAGGAATTAGAATTTGAAAAGGCGGCGGAAATAAGAGATAAAATTAAAAATTTAAGGACAAAGTTAAGAACTAATTAACTAACCTGAGTTCGGGATAAAATTTAAAAGGGCTAGAAAACTAGCCCCTTTGTTTTTGATATAAAATCGAGTGACGTTCCAATCATCAAAGATGAAGGATTCTTGGGCTGAACTAGCTCCTTTCACTAACGCTACTCACGAGTCTTACGGGTTCATGGCTAGGCTTTGCGGCCTACTCCTCAAGCGTTAAATTCCCGTCCGCCCGACGGTATGTATTTAAGATAACATATTCAATCTTGTATAAACAAGGAAAGTTTTTTGGTTTTTTAAGTTCAACTTGCCTGATAAATCGGTTTATTTACCCTTCTAAATATAGTTGGAAATATCTTCGTTACAATCATCGGCAAGATAGGAAAGGGAGCGAAATCTTAAGCCCACCAATTGTTCGTAAAGGGGATTTAGTTTACACATGGGGGGAATGTGGACAATTTTTTTGCCAAATAGTTTAATATCTCTTTCAAAGGGGCATTGGGGGGGGATCATTTTGCAGAGGAAACGAGCTACCCTAGGATCATTTATACTCATACCATCGAGCCATTTTTTGACGGGATTTAAAACATCGATCGCCCCTTCTTCTTTATCTGGAGAAATAAGGTTATTATTTTTTTGCTCTGGATTCCAGAGGGTGGATTCTAAGGCTTGGAGGGCTTCTATATCCAAATCTAAGGCTTCTTGAAAGTTATGGACGGAGTCGGCTTCGGCTTGGGAATATACTCCATTGGCGATGGCCATCATCACTGCAGTACGTAAAAAATTTTCTCTGATTTGTGCATCATCCCCTAATTCCGTGGCTAAATCTTCGGGGCAAATGGGTTCTAAATCACCTAAATTGGTATTAGGCATCAATTCATCTTGAGTCAAACTAGCGATCAAATCTTGTTCCTCAGGGTCAAAATGTCCGTCAGCATAGGCTACGGTTAACAGCCCCCTAAGCCAAGCGGTTATGGTGCGATCGTCTAATTTCTGCACCTCGTTATTTATAACCGCCGATTGATTATTATTATTCATGATGACATATAGAAAATCTAAACTACTTCCAATTCTATACAATCAATTTATGTATTGAACTAAGATTATTAATTACAAGACTTTTATCTCCTCATCACCCTATCTCCTCATCACCCTATCTCCTCATCACCCTATCTCCTCATCACCCTATCTCCTCATCACCCTATCTCCTCATCACCCTATCTCCTCATCACCCTATCTCCTCATCACCCTATCTCCTCAAACCTTAATTATGAATTTTGAACGCCCCTAGGGTATAATATTCAATCACATTCGATCTGTAAATATTAGGTGATGTCTGAGAAATTTTCCCGCCGTACTAAAATTGTAGCAACCGTAGGCCCTGGTTGTGCGAATCCCGAAACATTGCGCAAAATGATTCTTGCTGGCGCTAATACTTTTCGTCTCAACTTTTCCCATGGTACCCACGAAGTCCATCAAAGTAGTATTCGGATGATTCGTCAAGTGGAAAATGAGTTAAATCGTCCCATCGGTATTTTGCAAGATTTACAAGGCCCAAAAATTAGGTTAGGTAAATATGAATGTGGTTCTATTGAATTACATGAGGGGGATCGCTACGTACTCACCAGCAGAGATGTAAAATGTGATGAAAAAATTGCCTGTATAAGTTACGAATATTTAGCCGAAGAAGTTCCCCTCAATGCCAGAATCCTCCTTGATGATGGTAGGGTAGAAATGGTCGTAAAAGAAATTGACATAGAAAACAAAGATCTTCATTGTCAAGTGGTCGTCGGAGGTGTACTATCAAGCAACAAAGGGGTAAACTTTCCCAATGTTCGCTTATCCGTAAAAGCCCTAACGGAAAAAGACAAAAAAGATTTAATGTTTGGTTTAGATCAACGGGTGGATTGGATTGCCCTTAGCTTTGTGCGAAATCCCCAAGATGTGTTGGAAATCAAAGATTTAATTGCCAGTGCAGGAAAATCTACCCCCGTCATTGCCAAAATTGAAAAACACGAAGCCATCGAACAAATGGAAGAAATTTTATCCCTCTGTGATGGGGTAATGGTGGCAAGGGGAGATTTAGGGGTTGAGTTACCCGCCGAGGATGTTCCCATTTTACAAAAACGTTTGATACGCACCGCTAACCGTTTGGGTATTCCCATCATTACCGCCACCCAAATGTTAGACAGTATGGCAAATAGTCCTAGTCCCACCCGTGCGGAAGTTTCTGACGTTGCCAACGCTATTTTGGATGGTACTGATGCGGTGATGCTTTCCAATGAAACCGCTGTGGGTAAATATCCTGTTCAAGCTGTGGCCACCATGGCAAAAATTGCTAGACGTACTGAAGAAGAAAGGGATTCCATTGCACCCCATTTGTTAGGTCAAATGGATAATCAAAATATTCCCAATGCTATTTCTGGGGCTGTGGGACAAATCGCTAAACAGCTTAAGGCTAGTGCCATCATGACCTTGACGAAAACAGGCGCTACGGCTCGTAACGTGTCCAAATTCCGTCCTAAAACTCCCATTTTGGCCATTACCCCCCATGTGAGTGTTTCCCGTCAATTACAGTTGGTTTGGGGGGTGAAACCTTTATTACTGTTGGATATGCCTGGGTTAAAACAGGTGTTTAGTTCGGCTATTGAATTGGCTAGGGAAGAGGAGTTATTGGAAGATGGTAATTTAGTGGTGATGACGGCGGGAACTTTGCAAGGGGTGGCAGGTTCTACGGATTTAATTAAGGTGGAAATTGTTAAGGGTTTACTCAGTGAGGGGCTTGGTATCGGACAGGGGATAATTACTGGTCGTACTAAGGTGGTTTATGATATTAATAATCTGACTAATTTTAATCAGGGCGATATTTTGGTGGCGAAAAGCACTGATAATAATTATGTGGATGCCATGCGTCTAGCCAGTGGCATTATTACTGAAGAAGGTGGAGTGCGATCGCACGCTGCCCAAATCGGAATGCGTCTTGGTATTCCTGTAATTGTGGGAGTACAAGATGCCACTAGAATTATTCGGGATGCTAGTTTCGTCACCATGAAAATCGAACAAGGTTTAGTTTATCTTGGTACTGATGGTAGTCAGGATGGGGTTGATTAATTGATAATTGAGAATGGATAATGAACAAAAATGTTAATTAGTTCATCGTCTATTCTTATTCGTTATAAATAACCTGAGTTCGGGATAACACTTTCTTGTTAAGGCAGGGAATGGGCAATGGTAATAATAGTTTTAATACTATACATTTACTGTACTTTATCGGTGCGATCGCCCGATGACACTCCTTTAATCTTAGCAACGAATGATAAAAAATCCTCTACGGACATATCGGGATAAAGGGGGGGAGTTTCTGGAAGATAACCAATATTTTCCCTTACTGCCATGGGGTTTTCGTGGACTTCATACCCCGCAATTTTTGCACTACCTTGGGTGGCAGGAATATAGCCTGTTAAAATGCGCATGGTGGTGGTTTTTCCTGCTCCATTAGGGCCTAAAAAACCTAAAATAGTTCCTTTTTCGACGTTGAAGGAGACGTTTTTAATGGCTTGGGTTGCACCGTAGGTTTTACTCAGATTTTCAACTTCTATCATTTTTTAAAGTGTGGGGAATGGGCAATGGGGAATATAGTTAATCCGTCTATTGTGAATTTATAAAAGCGAGTCCATAAGTTCCATCACCATCATAGTATCATCAGACAATTCCTGTTGATTTTGCTGATCTACTTTAACCTGATATTCTAATAATCCTTTCATGGCAATGAGTTTGAGACTGTTTTCTGCATAGGCAGAGGCGATCGCCCGAGCCGATTTTACATAACCAATGGAGCCTAAATCCATTAAAGCAGAGCGTCTGAGTTGTAATTCTTTACCCTTGAGGGCTTCGACTAACATTTCTCCATAACTATCATCCCCGGTCAACTGATACATCGCCCTTTGGGCGGCATATTTAACCTTGGCAAAAGGATGATTAAGGAAGGGTCTAATCAAATTTAGGTCATTTTTAGCCTCAAGAGTGCCTAAAGCCTCTAAAATTGCTTCGTAGGGTTGATAGAGGTGGGGTTTATCAGGCACTGTATCTATGGCATAATCGGTTAATTCACCTGCGGAAACTGCTTTTTTGAGTAAATTTTGTAAAGGTGCGATCGCCCTTACATCCCCTAACATTTCCAAAGACTGCGCCGCCGACTCCCTGACGTAATAATCTTCACAATGAAGGCATTGAATTAAAGGCATCACCGCCCTTTCATCTCCTAACTTACCCAGAGCCTTAGCCGCATTGCGACGCAGAGGAAAACCACCATCGGGGGCTATATCCTTAGTGTCTGTGAGAGCGTTAATCAATGCCTCTAGGGCAACGGCATCATTTACCCGAAATTTCCCTAACCACCAAGCAGCATAGTAGCGGAGTCCTAAATCTTCTGTTTGGTTTAAATGGGCGATCGCACTCTCAACGGTTAAACTAGGAGCTTCAGTCATAGAAATAGCTTTGAATGAAGGAAAATAAATGTTCAAATACTCATTTTACCTTGACTTGATCAATATATCATTACCAAGAATTTGACTTTAAGGAAAGAAATGAAGAATATTATCTAAACTATTAACATTGATACAAAACCTCTGCCAATGACCTTTGAAGACATAATTAAAACTAAAAAACATTTTAGGTTCTCTAATCATACGTCAAAATGGATCGACTCTCTACGCTCCCAAGTTCGTAGTAAGCTCTTTAGAGCTTATTAATAATGGCTAAAGCCATCATTACAAACGAGAAAAGATCGCACCTTAAAACACTTATTGCATTCTTAATCAAAATAAGAACCTGATCATATTAGCATTTGTATTAAACCCTTTAGGACTAATTATATATGAGAGGAATATTAGTATAAACGATCGCACCGCTGATTAGGCAAAAATTGTGATAGATTTAGCATTTTTTTTACTTCACTTAGGGGAATTGAAGGACTACTATTTTCTTCTTGTTTCGCTTTTCTTAAATCTTGCAAATCTTCTAAATCTTCTAATAAACCTTGAATTTTGACAAATTCTTCATAGGGTAAAACTGCAAATTCTTTATTCCCATTTTTAGTTATAAATTCAGGATGTAATTGGATCATTCGTTTAACTCCATTATTAAAAATAAGCCTTACTTCATATTTCACTTTATTTTAATGATTAATATTTTATTTCTTGAATTAATATAACTAATCACATTTATATTTTGTTGTAAGCCAAGTTATTTTTTTCTACTCAAACTAAGTGCGATCACACCTTTTGAGTAGTAAGCACGGAGAGGGCTAATTACGCTTGGAGTGACTATTACATACGAGCAAAAAAAATCTGGTAGAAAATAAAAAATTAAAATCTTCTAATATCTACATCTAATTTTCTGCTGTGATAATCTCGGTGACAGGATTTACAAAGAGTTACCATATTGTGCATATCGGCAGCACCATCTTCACTGTAAGGTATTAGATGATGACCTTCCATGAATCCATCTTTTTCTTGTCCAACGTAACCGCATACTGCACACTCAAAAGAATCTAATTGTTTTACGTCTTTTTGAGCGTTTCTATGTTCTTTCGGTCTTCCCTTTGCCATGATTTTACCTCATACAAAATCTAAAAATAAATTTGAGAACAAAAAAAGTCTTAAAATGTTCTAGAAAAAATTATCCTTCACCAGTAATTTCTTTAGCCTTTTTCCCTGAAAGTTTCTTGCTCTCACCTACGACGCTAGTTCCTCTACCTTGTGGAGCAATCTCTCTTTTTTTGTTGACACACTCTGACTCCAATTTTTCTGCTTCTTTTTTGGTTAAGTTATCTACCTTAAAATTGACAGCATAATTTCTGTTTTCGTTCGACATAAAGTTTATCTCTCCAAATAAATAATACTATAAATTAAAAGGTTCTTACATGAACATTAGAATCACCAGAGTCAACTTCGCCAGATGGTTCATCTGGGTTGTCTATTTTTACATCAAACTCAATCTCGTCTTGCCCTTTGGTTATCAACCAACTACTAATTCTGGGGATTGAATTTTCGTCAGGCGTAATAGCGTACAAATAGTACTCTCCTTCTCTTTCTAGCAGTAAATTGAGTTTATCTCCAGAGAAAGAAGCACTGATCAACTTGTCGCTGTCTCGAAGAATCTTGATTTTGTTATTCATTTAATTAAGTAGAGTAAGGTAGTCTATATTATGTAAATTTTAACAAAATCCATCCTAATTAACTTACAAAATATCAAAGACCTAATCTTGTACCAATGATTGTTTCTGTTTGGGTCAATGAATCATATTCATGATTAGTTACAGTTTTTATACCTCTAATTAATTCATTTTCAGTAATGCGAATGATTTTTTGGGATGGATTATGAGAAACATTGTAACTGTGATAATTATTCGTTACATTACTTTCATCAAAATCTATACACAAAAATTGTTTCCTTATGTCTCGCATTTTCGGTTGATCTAAAATTGCAGTGACTCGCTCCAAATGATATATTTCTGTATCTACTGGAGTTACTATTTCTCTAAATTTTTTTCTTTCCCCAAGGCGAAGCTCTTGATTGGTTACGAAGATAAAATTATCCGCTTGATTTTTTTCCACTCCGAAGAAATCATCTTCGAACTTATTTTGAATTAACTTAAAATCTTGTTGCCCTCTTGGAAAATAAACTGCTACTAGCCATTTCTTGCCATTTTTTTGACAAATTGCATCTTTTAATCCATCTTTTCCACCTAATGGATGACTTGGATCAAACTCTTGATAACCTTCGGACAAGACAATTTGACCAGCTAATCTTTCGGCGACTGTTTGGCCATTAGTCCACTCTATTAATCGATGCCAAGTTTCGTCAAATCTGTTTCTACCCATACAAACATAGTTGTTTATAGATAAATATATAGATTTTAATCCTAACACAATCAATAAACTAAATTAATCCCCTTAACTAACTCGATACATTAAATACAAAATCAGAGTCTCGGATCTTGATATGCTTAAAATAGTAGATTATAGTAAAAATTAAGCGAAATATTATGACTTGGCTAGAAGAATATCATCAACACGTAGAAGAAAGAGCAAAGTTAGGCATTCCCCCCCTACCCCTTACTGCCGAGCAAACATCGCACCTATGCGAAATGTTGCAAAATCCCCCTGAAGAATTGAAAGAAGAATTAATGATGTTGCTTCGCGATCGCATTCCCCCCGGAGTGGACGAAGCATCCTATGTTAAAGCGGGGTTTTTAACGGCGATCGCCAAGGGTGAATTAACCTCCCCTATCATCTCTAAACAAGGAGCGGTAAGTCTTTTAGGTACTATGATGGGCGGTTATAACGTGCAATCCCTTGTGGGTTTATTGAAATCTAAGGATAGTAATATCGCCTCCGAAGCTGCGATCGCCCTTAGCAAAACCCTCCTCGTCTTTGATGCCTTCAACGACGTATTAGAACTATCACAAAGCAACTCCTACGCCAAACAAGTCATCGACGCATGGGCAGAAGCATCATGGTTTATCAGTAAACCCAAAGTACCCGAAACCATTACCGTCACAGTATTTAAAG
>NZ_JADEWC010000045.1 GCF_015207825.1 Cyanobacterium stanieri LEGE 03274 | reverse complement strand
CTCCCGTACTTACATATAACTATTATCCCGAATTGAAGTTAAATATTGCCGATTTTGTGAGAGTTTAACAGTCCGTGGGTCAAGATGTACCATAATGATAGAAAGAAAAATACTATAAAAAATAAAGACCGTGACCACGACACCCATAAAAACTAGCAATAATTCTATTCAAGTACCCGACAACTTTGGACGCTTTGGCAAATACGGCGGAAAATATGTTCCCGAAACCCTCATGCCCGCGCTGAGCGAACTAGAAACCGCCTACAATCAATATAAAAACGATCCCGAATTTAACCAAGAATTAGACGAACTATTAAAAGACTACGTTGGTAGATCAAGCCCCCTTTATTTTGCCGAAAGACTCACCCAACATTATGCCAAACCAGACGGCACAGGGCCTCAAATTTACCTCAAAAGAGAAGATCTCAACCACACAGGGGCTCACAAAATCAACAACGCCCTAGGGCAAGTGTTACTGGCCAAACGCATGGGCAAACAAAGAATTATCGCCGAAACAGGGGCAGGACAACATGGAGTAGCCACCGCCACCGTGTGCGCTCGTTTTGGTTTACAGTGCGTCATTTATATGGGCGTAGAAGACATGGAACGCCAAAAATTAAACGTCTTCAGAATGCGTCTTTTAGGGGCTACCGTGCAACCCGTTTCCGCAGGGACAGGCACTCTCAAAGATGCCACCTCCGAAGCCATCCGAGACTGGGTAACCAACGTAGAAAATACCCATTATATTCTCGGTTCTGTGGCAGGGCCCCATCCCTATCCCATGATGGTAAGGGATTTCCATGCGGTTATCGGCAAAGAAACCCGTGAGCAGTGTTTGGAAAAATGGGGCGGTTTACCTGATATTCTCCTCGCCTGTGTGGGCGGTGGTTCTAATGCCATGGGTTTATTTTATGAATTTGTCAAAGATGGTGCTGTACGTTTAATCGGTATTGAAGCCGCAGGAAGTGGGGTAAACTCTGGCAAACACGCCGCCACCCTCACCGCAGGGCAACCGGGGGTATTACACGGCGCCATGAGTTATTTATTACAGGATCAAGATGGACAAGTTACCGAAGCCCATTCCATCAGTGCGGGGTTAGATTATCCGGGGGTAGGGCCTGAGCATAGTTATTTGAAGGATGAGGGTAGAGCAGAGTATTATAGTGTTACGGACAAAGAGGCGCTCGACGCTTTTCAACTTCTGTGCAAGTTAGAGGGGATTATTCCCGCCTTAGAAACCGCCCACGCTTTCGCTTATCTGGAAAAGTTATGTCCTACCCTAGAAGGTAGTCCCAAGATTGTGATTAATTCCTCTGGGCGCGGTGATAAGGATGTGCAAACCGTTGCTCGACATATTGATGGTATTGACCTTTAATTTGTTGTGATAACCCCATGGTTTTACTATGGGGTTTTTTGTTGTTTAATACTATCTTTTTTTCTATGGTGAGGATTATTTTCTTTTTTTGAAGTTCTTTTGGATAGTAAAAGATTTCTTCACCATTATTATTTTTATTAGTTAATCTAAAATAACTTAGATGGTAAAATAGTTAAATGATATTTACACAGTCTGTAAATAAAGGCTTATTGATTACTAACTATTATTATTTTAGTAATGATTTAATTTTAAACATTAGTTATAATTAACTTTGAATCAAAAATATTTTTTATTAGTCTTCTTCCTTAAAGGCTATTTAACTATTCAATAACTATTGAAATAGGATTAAAGGTTTCAATCTCAAGAATTAAAGATAAAATAGATCAATCATTAGCCCTCTCCTTAATCAGAAAATACTATGACTAATCCCATTACTATATTTATAGTGGAAGACGAGGCGATCGCAGCAGAAAGCCTAAAATTGGATTTAGAGAAGATAGGTTATAAAGTGGTAGGACTAGCGGATAATAAAAAGGATGCCCTTTCAGGGATTTATCGGCATAAACCAAATCTCATCCTGATGGACATTAAAATTAAAAGTGAAGATGATGGCATCACCCTTGCCGAAGAAATAACCCGAAAAACTTCCCACCCTATTCCCATTATTTATCTTACTGCCTACACCGATCAAGATACCATTAAAAGAGCAATCCAAACTTCACCCTACGGATTTATTGCCAAACCATATAAAGTAGAAGTCTTAGAGACAAGTATTAACATCGCCCTTAATAAATATCATCAAATTCTCGATAGAGAATTAAAGTTAATAGAACAACAACAAAAATTAGACGCCATAAGTAAATATGATAGTCTTACCCAATTACCAAATCAACTATCATTAGTCGAAAATTTTAACGCCATTTTAGAAGTCTTTTATCAACAAATTAACGCCAATGCTGATAATTATGAAGAAACTATTCCTTCTTTAATTCCTATTTTTTACCTTGATTTTAGTCGTTTTAATTTAATCCGAGATGAATTAGGCATTGATGTTTCTAATTCTTTATTTAAAGCGGTGGTACGCAGATTAAAAGCTAATTTAGGGGAAGATGTTATCATCGCAAAACTAGAGCATTACGAATTTTGTGTAATTACTGAACCCATCAGACATCGTCAAAGTGCCATTGATTTAGCAGAAACTTTATTAGAAAAAATCACCCCTCCTCTTATTTATAAAAAAGAAAAAATTTACATAGATTTTAATATTGGTATAAGTTTTTATCCCATTCAAGGAGACTCAATTAACGAATTATTAAATAATGCAAAGGCTGTAGTAAAGGAAAATAATGGTTTAGGTTTAAATCAATATGAGGTTTATTCCCCTGCATTTCATACTAATAATAAAAATGAAGTATCTTTAGAAAGTAAATTACATGATGCTTTGGAAAAAGAAGAATTTGAGGTTTTTTATCAACCGAAGGTAGATATTAAAAGTAATAAAATCGTCGGGGTTGAAGCCCTTTTACGATGGAATAATGATACCCATAATAATGTTTCCCCTGCGATTTTTATTCCTATTGCTGAACAAATTGGCTTAATTGATAAAATTGGAGAATGGGTTTTAAATAAGACTTGTGAACATTTCAAAATTCTTGAGAAAAAATATCCAAAAAAACTAGAGGTATCTGTTAACTTTTCTCCCCGTCAATTTAATGATAAGTTATTGGAACAAAAAATATTTAAGATATTAGCTGATAATTATTTTAATCCCCATTATTTAGAAATAGAGTTAACAGAAAGTTTATTGGTTAAAAATCCTTCCTTGGCGGTTAAAAAGTTAAATAAACTTAAGTCTGCAGGATTAAAAATTGCCATTGATGATTTTGGTAAAGGTTATTCTTCTTTAGGATATTTACAACATTTTAATTTTGATACTTTAAAAATTGATCGAGATTTTATTAAAAATATTGATGCTAATTATAAAAATGCCAGTATTGTTCGATGTTTAATCCAAATGGCTCATCAATTAAATTTAAAGGTGGTTGCGGAGGGGGTAGAAACCCCGGGGGAATTAAATTTTTTAGCGAATAATGATTGTGATTTTTTTCAGGGTTATTTATTCAGTCGTCCCATTGCCTTTGACCAATTAATTGATTTAATTAATTTAAGAAATAGTTAGGGTGGATTTTTATAAATAAAAAATTACAAATATCAAAAGTTTGGGTATATTATAACGGTCAAAAAATATACAAAAATAATCATCTTTTGACCAAAAATATAATTAACATTAATGTAGGGGTTGTCAAAGTATAAATAAAGAGACGATCGCCCCCAGGGATATAATTAAACTAACCCACAAAAATTGATTATCCTTGGTGTTAACGGTGCTTAAATCCACCAATTCGATTTGTCGTTTAGGCTCGATTTTACGGGGGTTACTGACACGGCGATTAACAGGTAAACGAGATTCCCCATTAAAGTCGGGAATTTCTGTCATCCATTCTTTGGGGCGTTGTAACTCAGGGGCTTTGAGAATGTATAATAACCGTTGTGCTTGAATTTTGGTATCGGTATGGGGATGGATACATAAATTTTGGCAAAGGGCGATCGCACTTTCACCATCACCCACCGCCTGATAAGCATTAACCAACCACATTTGCACCTCACCCCCCAGACGACTATTGAGGGTTACTAACTTACAAGCATCCTCCAAATATTTAACACTTTGGCGATATTGTCCACACTCAAAAGCAGACTTACCCTGACGATACCTTTTCGTAAATTCTTCTAGTGCAAAAGAGTTCACAATAAAATAATTGACAATTAATAAAAACTACATATATCCATCGCAAAACGATCAATATACTTAAACTATTTTCTACCCTTTAAAAGCCAATCGTCAACTATTTCCATACTCTGCTAACAAATCATCGTCATTATCATCGGCAATGGTAGCCACTAAAGTAATGATACGGGAAATTTCACTGGGATAAAGATCGGCTATGGTGCGCTGGGCAGAAACCACTATTTGTTCATTAAAAATACTAAAACAAGTTTCAAACGTACCACTCCAATTCATTTCTAATAACTTCCTCATCAACATTGACTCATTTTTGGCAGGTAAGGGTAAAACCACGGACCACACCGTTAACAAGTCATCGTCACTTTCCCCCGTCAATTGGACAAAAACTTCTACGCTACCATATTGAAATTTCCACAAATAACCATCATCATTTTTCAGCACCATGGCGCTGTCATTTTCTTCCAAACTATAGATTACCGTTTCAATCTCATCCTTGTGATTAACCTGATAACTATCCATCATTAAATTATCTTCCATTGTAGATTCTTCTCCCATTAAGTCTGCATTAGTCATGGTTTTAACCTTTTATGTACTATCACTAGCATATTAAACCAAATCGAGGATGATCAAACAATTAACCTTTTGGCGTTGCTGAATTAAGGTATTATTTTTAGTTTAGTTTGGCAATGGGCAATAGTAATAATAGTTTTAATACTATACATTTACTGTAATTCAATCATGTTTCATACTCAAAATTAGCAATGCCAACCTTTTTATGTCCGCATAATGGCAAATGGAGAAGATTGTTAATATGAGGGGGTATTGTTGTTAAAATTTGATGTGTAAATTACTTACTCATAAATAATGGTTGCATTAACTGGTTTTTTAAGTTCTTTAATTGTATTTTTTTCCTTGTATAGTCCTTTTGCCTCTATTTTTCATTTTGAAGGGGCTGTACCCCAAAATTTAGGGGTTTCCCGGGGGCATCTCACTTCTTGCCCTCAGACTCCTAATTGTGTGGTGAGTAATGAATCGGCGGATGAAACCCATTATATTAAGCCCATGGATTATGATTCGGATAGGGCGACGGCAAAGGATACTCTGTTAAAGGTTTTGTCGGTAGTGCCTAATACTGTTGTTGTGGAGGAGACTGAGGATTATATTCGCACGGAGTCTCGCAGTAAGATTATGGGTTTTGTGGATGATGGGGAGTTTTATTTTCCTGAAGATAAGTCAGTGATTGAGGTGCGCTCGGCTTCCCGTCTTGGGGAGTCTGATTTGGGGGTTAATCGTCGTCGTCTTGAACAAATTCGTCTTGCGATCGCAGATTATAACTCCCGTGGTTAATTTGGTTACTAACTCCTGCCATGCTACCAAGAATTATCCAACCGATGAGGTTTAATCTTAGGTCAAAAATACTGCTATCTGGTAAATTAAAAAGGAGATAATTTCCAAAACTTATTAGATAGGTAAAGAGGATAATGGCATCTTTTTTGTTATGTTTTATTATCGTTAAACTTTTGATGGTTTTAATAATAATTAAGCCCACAAAAATACAGGTTAATATTAATCCTATTAATCCTGTTTCTGCCCCTAACATCAAGAATAAATTATGGGGATGTCCGATATATATATCATAGGTTTGATGGTATAAATAATCAAAGTTTCTCAGTCCCCAACCCCATAAGGGGCGATCGCCCGTCATCTCCATTGCAAATTGCCATTGGGTGATTCTAAGGGTTTCTAAGGGGCGATCGGGGAACATTTGATCTGATAATCTTAACCAAATAGAAGAAGGAACAATTTGACGCATTATCGATTGTCCTGGTAGATTTCCAAAGGATGCCCAACCAACGATTATTCCCATCAATGTGATTAGTTGTAATATTTTGTACCAATGACAATAGATAGAAAAACTAATTAAAATAAAAATAGTTATAATCCAACCTACACGAGAATTAGTTAAATAAATACCTATTAGGTCAAAAAGTATAGTTAAAATCAGAAAGTAACGAATATTTCGATAGTTATTAACTATATTTAAAAGTTGTTGTTTAATTTTATAAAATGACTTATTCTTAGATATATTTATTTTAAATCTAGGTTGATTTGCTATTAATAAACCCGTACAAAAAGTTAAACTGGTACAGAGAAAAAGACTTAATAAATTAGCATGAATAAAAATTGCTGACATTCTTTCAGGGGGAGAACCATTAAGAATAATTCGCCATCCTATAATTGAACGAAATAACCCAGCTATATGCCAATTAACAAAAAGTTGTCCTAGTCCGATGCTAACAATAAAAATTGAAGTAACACTTAATAAAAAAGCTGAGATAGTTAATTGTTTAGGAGTTTTAATTAAACTTTGAGTGGCTAAAAAAAGAGCGAAAAAGGGTAAAAAATTAGCTAATCCTAACCAAGAATCTAGGGAATTTTCGGCAAAAATACTAGAAATAATAAAGAAAATACTGAGCAATAATAATAGTTTACTTTCAATTTTTGTAACAATCTGATGATATTCTTTAATCCATTGTTGAAATAAAAAAATAATGATAAATATTATTCCTAAGTTATAAACAAAGGGTAAGTTAAAAAGAGCAAAGAAAAATTTATTAGGGGCTGTTTTTAAGTAACTAAGAGGATTGGTTATTTTATTTAACATTTATTCAGAAATTAATTATTAGAATTATTTTCAATGTTTTCTGGTATTTGTTTAACATCGATGGTCACATTATCGAGAATAATATATCCCACTAAAATTAATAATAATATAGAAATAAGAGCCGAAGAAAAATTATTTTTTGGGTTAGTTTTAGAAGGTTGTTTAAGTTTATTTTTATCTCTATTTTCTAAATCTTGAGAGATAGTTTTCTGGAAAAAAAGACGAGCATTTTTTTTGTTTTGTTGGACAGAAATCATAAAATCTAAAGTGTTACCCTGGGCATCAATGGCACGGTAAAGATATTTACGACGATGGTTAATTTTGAAGGGAATTTCTACGAGTCTCCATCCTTTATTGCGTCTTTTCTGGGTTTTTTGCCACCTTTTTTGTGCCATCACTGAATAATCTTGGGTTAGTTGATTAATAGTGGTATTATCGATGGCGAATCCTCTTTGTGCCATGATTTCTTGTAATTCGTTATAGCTTAATGAATAGAAGATATACCATTGAATTGATAGAAGGATTATTTCTTCTCTAATTTGTTCCCATTGATAATAACTGATTCTCCTCATTGCGATTATTTATTGATATTCAGTAGGTGCGATCGATTGCGGTTATCATAGCATAATTGATTATAATTTTTTCTGTTTTATATATTTTGAGATATGGTAGTTTTATCTATTAATGATTTATGTTTTAAGTATAATGAAAGAATAATTTTTAATAATCTTAGTTTTAAAATTTATCAGGGTGAAAAAGTAGGTTTATTAGGGGCAAATGGTTCGGGAAAAACTACTTTATTTTCTGCTATCTGTGGTTTATTGCCGTTGGGGGGAGGGGATATTTTTTTGTTTAATAAGAAGATAGAAAAAGGAAAATTTTACCCTGAAATTGGTTTCATTTTCCAAAATCCTGATGATCAATTGTTTTGTTTACAGGTTAGGGATGATATTATTTTTGGAGCAGAAAATTTGGGTTTATCTCCTCAAGAAATAGAAAAGCGTTTGCAGGATGTTTTGAGTGTTACGGGGGTTGAAAATTTATTAAATCGTTTTTCCTATGAGTTATCGGGGGGGGAAAAGTGTATGGTGGCGATCGCCTCTGTACTTATTATGCAACCTAAGGTAATATTATATGACGAACCGAGTGCGAATCTGGATTTAAAAGCAAGACGCCGATTAATTAATTTTTTGCAATCTTCCGAGCAAACCATGATCATTTCCTCCCATGACTTAGAATTGATAAAGGAAGTGTGCGATCGCACCTTAGTGTTAAACCAAGGAAAAATAGTAGCCGATGGAAATCCTACCACGATTATGGGCGATCGCCCTTTGATGGAAGAAAATAATTTGGAAGTGCCTCCATCCTGTATCAATTAACAGAAGTCATATAGACATTATTAAAAATAAACATTAAAATCAATCTTTGATGAAAGATATTTTTTCAAATTTTATATAGTTTTAGCTACCCCTTAACAATTTAATGAAGCGAATTTTAATTGCCTTGACATGGGGGATTCTACCCTCTTTATTTTGTTTTCCTGTGAGGGGATTAAATCAATCTTTATCAGAAGTCGGTATCGAAGCCACAAAACTCCACCAAGCCCCCTACAATTTAAAGGGAAGAAAAATCGCCATTGGGCAAGTGGAAATAGGCCGCCCCATGCAGTTTGGATTAGATAAATTACCACCGTTTCATCGTCGTCTTCCCTTAAGGGGTTTATTTTTTCGTGATACCCTAGTGATGCCCAATCAATACGTTGATAGTCACGCCTTTATGGTGGCATCGGTGATGGTAAGTAATGAAAAAGGCTTTTCTGGGGTTGCACCCCTAGCTAATCTCTACTCCGGAGCCATTGGTTTTTTACAAAGAAACGCCCAACCAGAAGAATGCTTAACCAGCCAACATATTGCCCTACAAAATAACGGTGATGTGAGGGCTATTAATCTTAGTTTTGGGGAATCTTTGTTAAGGGACGATCGCCCTTTACCCCTACTAGATGGTAACGCATTATTTACCCAATGTCTCGATTGGTCTGCGAGGGTTCATAATGTTTTATACGTAGTGGCAGGAAATCAAGGTAAAGGAGGAATTTCCATTCCCACAGACCATTATAACGGTATTACCACCGCCTATAGCACCACAGTAAATGGGGTTTTTCGTAAAGTAGATTTTGCCAATTTAAGCGTCTCCACCGACGATGTCGATAAATCATTAATTAGGAATGAAATTAATGTTGGCGGTAGGGGTGCCATTTCCCTACTAGCACCCGGGAATAATATTCGAGCCTATAACACCGAAGGAGAGTTACAAAATATTCAAGGAAGTAGTTTTGCCGCACCTCATATCACAGGGGCAGTAGCGCTTTTACAGGAAGGGGGCGATCGCACCTATGCCAAAAATATCGATAATTGGAGTTTAGATTATCGTCGTCAGGAAGTAATGAAAGCCATCCTATTAAACTCAGCCGAAAAAATAGAAGACTACGGCAACGGAGACTTTCTAGGGATGTCTCGTACGGTTTTAACCCAAAAAAATAGAACATGGTTACAAACTAATGCTTATCGTAATCCTGCCATTCCCCTGAGTATGGAAATGGGCACAGGGCATCTAAATGTATATCGAGCATATCAACAACTAATGGCAGGGCAATGGAAACCCCAAGAATCCGTAGATATAATGGGTTGGAATTATGACACCTTGTCAGTTAATAATTATCATCGTTATCAGTTAAAAAAACCCCTGCGCGAAGGTAGTTTTGTTTCCATCACCCTAACATGGAATCGTCTAGTAGAATTAACAGATAACAACAATAATCAAATTTATGACATTGGCGAAAGATTTATCGATCAAGGTTTAAATAATTTAGATTTATATTTAGTCTCTAAGGATAATCAAATTATTTGCTCATCGGTTAGTCAGGTTGATAGCGTAGAACATATTTTCTGCCCTATTCCTAAAACCGCAGAATATCATATCAAAGTCCGTTTTCAGAATCAAGTTAATCAGCCTAACCAAAATTATGCCCTTGCTTGGCACACCGTAGCCCAAGAAAATTAACTCTTGATAATACCCAACAATGGACAATTAAACTATTATCAATCACCCCTACTCCCCATCACCTCATCACCCCCACTCCCCTACTCCTCATCACCCCTACTCCCCATCTCCTCATCACCCAGAATTGAGGTAAAATAATAGTGCCAACTTGTTATGACTTGACAATTTCCTTAATTTTATCCGATACCATTTGTAACTGTTCATCGGTAATACCAGGATACATAGGCAAAGAAAGAATATTATCACAAAGACTTTCAGCATTAGGAAAATCCCCTTTTTGATAACCCAAATAACCATAAGCAGGTTGTAAATGACAGGGAATAGGATAATGAATCCCCGTTTGAATACCCACCTCATTTAATTTATCCTGAATTAAATTACGATCATAAAACGAAGAAGGTTTAACGTTGATAACATAAAGATGATAAATATGCCCCTCACCCACCACATTTTTAATGGGAGTAATACCATATTCTGCTAAGGGCTTTAAGAGTTGATTATATTTTGCCCCTGCCTGATTGCGCCAATTATTCCACTTTCGCAAATAGGGTAATTTTACTTTTAAGACTACCCCTTGTAAGGTATTTAGACGACTGTTAGTGCCAAAATTTTGATGGTAATATTTTTTTGGGGCGCCGTAATTTCTTAAACTACGCAATTTTTGAGCAATTTCTTGATTATCTGTCACCACCATTCCTCCGTTGCCAAAAGCCCCTAAATTTTTACTCGGATAAAAACTAAACCCACTAGCTAAACCCACACTTCCTGCTATTTTTCCTTCTCTCTGGGCTAAATGGGCTTGGGCGCTGTCTTCAAAGATGATTAAATTATTGTTTTGGGCAAATTCTTTTAGTTTTTGGGGTGATACCATTTGCCCGTATAAATGCACGGGAATAATCGCTTTTGTTTTTTCTGTAACCACTTTTTGGGCTAATTCCAAATCCATTAAGGCGGTGTTAATGTCACAATCCGCTAAGACAGGTTTTGCCCCTGCCAAGATTACCCCAATAACCGTAGCGATGAAGGTATTAGCAGGGACGATGATTTCATCTCCTTCCATGATACCACAAGCCCTGAGTCCAAGGGCGATCGCATCTGTGCCACTACCAACCCCGATACCATATTTTACCCCACAAGCCTGAGCGAAATCGGCTTCAAACTCCCTTACCTCCTTCCCTAAAATAAAATCACCCCTTGCCATAACATCCCTCATTCCTTTATCAATGTCTGCTAATAAAGGCTCATTTTGCCAAGATAAATCAACGAAGGGAATATGAAGCAAATTACTATCCATCAAAGTTACGATATTTTGAATAACTAATTATTTATAACAAAAGATTCTCATTTCTGAAAAATCATGGGGAAAAGATACTTAGGGTTACAGCCTCATAATTTCTTGCCCTTGATACATCACCAATAAATTAACTTGCAAAGGACCAGAACTATAGGTAGTATTACTAGCAACCGCTCTAATTTCATCTACTCCCTGATTAGAGCCTTCTAATTCTTGGATAAAGTTTACGAGGGAAATTAGTTGCCCATCACCGATGACAATACGCCCTAAGACTCCTTGTTGTCTTGCCCTAAATTGGGTGACAGAAAGAAGAAAGTCTAGTTTTTCTTGGATATTATTATTAGATATATCGTTAGATTCTATGGCCGATAGGGCTATTATTTCATCTTTTTCATATACTTTTTGATTGGGGGAAACATCGGTAAAAATTCTTACGGTTTCTTCTCCTTGAACGTAGTTTCCTGCTGCTAAAATTTGGATTAAATATTCTCCTTTTTCCGATAGTTGATTGCGAATTTGTTCTACCTGAGCGGTGCTTATTTGTACAAATCTTTGATTGGCAAATTCTTCCCCATAACCTAATATTCTCATGGCTCCTCGATTGGCTTCATTTAATACGCCGTCAATTAATTCTTCTAGGTTGGTGTTATCCTCAACCCTAACAAGGGTAATGGTTATCAGTTGTCCTCTCACTAAGGCAATCGGTCTTTCTCTCAGGTCTTGATAGGTGCGATAATATTGTTCTAATACTTGGATTTCCCTTTCAAAAAATTTACGATCTCTTTCTAATCGAGATAATAATTCTTCTTTTTCTGTTAATGTTTGATCTCTTTGGGCGATCGCACTGTCTAAGTTACTAATTTGTTGATCTCTAAACTGAATTTCTGCCCGTAAATCTTGTTGTTGTTTTTGTAATTCCTGTAAGGTAGTTGACTGGAGAGCTAAAATTTGTTCTTGTTCATTAATTTCATCTAATCTTAAATTAAGTTCTTGATCTTTTTCCCGAATTTCCCTTTGTAAAGTGAGACTTTGTTGTTCAATATTATTTTTTTCCTCTAATAAAGTCGCCCTTTCTTGCTCAATGGCTTCTACTTCCGCTGTCAAACTCTGGGTTTGTTCATAAATTTCGTCTAATAACTCTTGGGTTTGGCTTAATTCTGCCTCTGTATTAAGTAAAACATCCCTTGCCTCCTGCTGACGCTCTTGGGCTTCTTGTAAATCCTCCTCAACCCTGCTTTTTTCTTCCGTTACTTGGGCTAATTCTTCCTCCACTTCTCGACGACGATTGAGAATTTCATCTAGTTGAAATATTCCTTGACGCAAGGAAGCACTCAGGGCAAATAATATGCCTAGGGTAGAAGCTGAAATCGATATACCTGTAACAATTGATACTACGATCGCCGTTTGCTTTGGCCGGAGGTTAAATAATCTTAACCGAGCTTTACCTACTTTTGTACCGATGCGATCGCCCAAGGCCGCAATTAACCCTCCCAATATTAACACCGCAAAAATTAGTACATAAGCACTGGTCATTATAATCCTCTATGATCAAAATCGGCAAACCTAGGTAACTTCCGAATCTTATCAATATTATACTGTAGGGTTTCTTTCCCAAAAACATTGATCACAATTAACCACAATTAAACTATTATCCCCCCATCACCCCCACTCCTCATCACTCCCACTC
>NZ_JADEWC010000044.1 GCF_015207825.1 Cyanobacterium stanieri LEGE 03274 | reverse complement strand
TCTATCTATGTAATCAATTACTTTTTTTCTTAACTCTACATGATGGGGCATTTTTCTTTTACTTTATGATAATTACTATATTCTTATTTTACCTCTTAGTAGCTCAGTCTTATTTTGATTGACTATAAACTGGGAAGAAAGTCCCTCTTTAGGATTAAGATTAGTAAGGTTATTAACCCAACAATTAGACGCAGAAATTGAGGTAAATTCTGCTAAAAATGAAGGTACTTCTTTTTGTTTAGATTTTGCCCCTATTAATTAGATTTGGGATTGCTGATTTTAAATATGATTTCTCATGAATGTAGGGAATGGGGAATACTAAATTGTACCAAATCCGATTTAGAAAATATATCATCACTCCCTTTGCAATCAATTACATCAAGTGCGGATAATTCGTTATAAATAGATTACATCTTCGCAGCCCCACCGTGTAATTAATTACACGGCTTACGGTAGTTCGTTCAATCAATTGAACTAATGCCAAATTCTTTTTAGATAATATACTTATAATTTACTATTATATTGATGTATCGTTAATTTAATTTGTTTAATAATATCAGTAATTAAAGGAACAATAACAGAATTTCCAAACTGTTTATATGCCTGATTATCAGATACTGGAATAATAAAATCATCAGGAAAACCTTGTAATTTTGCACACTCACGGGGGGTTAAACGACGAGGATTTTTATTAGTTTGCTCAACTAAAATTTCTGAGCCATCTTTATAATATCTGGCGCTTAAAGTTCTAGTGTATTCAGATTTTTGATCAATAATTCCATAACCAAAACCATTTCCTTTTGCTTTACTATTCTCTTTATGTTGTTGTAAATAACTCCATAATTTGTCTGATAATGTATATTTATTATCTACATTTTCTTGAAAAATATCGTTTAATTCATACAATCTTTTTTGCGGTGGATTGGGAAAATTAAAATCAAGATTAGGAAAATAGTTTTGATTAAAACAGATAATAAAAATCCTTTCTCTATGTTGAGGAAGATAGTATTTACCATCAATTATTTGAGAAAAAATATTATAACCTCTTTGGGATAATTTACTTTTAATCACCTTCCATGTATTTCCTTTATCGTGACTTTTTAAATTTTTGACATTCTCTAAAAAAATTACCTTTGGTTGATGATAGTCAATGATTCTTAAAATCTCAAAAAATAAATTACCTTGTTTTTCATCATCAAAACCATGGTTTCTGCCTAAAGATTGTTTCTTGCTCACCCCGGCAATGGAAAATGGTTGACAAGGAAAGCCCCCACATAATAAATCGAAACTAGGTATTGTTTCTGCGGGAATATCATTTAAATCAGCACAGTGGATGTCTCCAAAGTTTGCTGAATAAGTTTGGCAACTATATTTATTATGATCATTGGAATAAACGCATTGTATTCCGTTTTTTTCGAGGGCTAGTCTAAATCCCCCAATCCCTGCAAATAAATCTATGGCTGTTTTGATTTGTTGTTTATTCAACTTTAATCTTTATTAATTAACTTGTACATCTAATATTTTTTTATAATATCATATAAAAAGTTTAATAAATACTCAAATAATATTTTACGATGTACTTTTATTATTTTCTGTTATCTCTTTATATTTTCCCCCTTCGCGAGAGAATAAATAGATTTTATAAAACATTTTTAAGATGATTTTTGATAGTAAAAATATAATTTTCATACATAATTTGATTGCTGTTTAATATTTTTATTAAGCCTTGATTAGAGTTATTTTTTCTTATAATATAAGTTAATAAAATTAAATCAAAACGACAATTATAATTTTGCCAAAGGGGGTTTTTAGAAAGAAATATTTGAGCGGTAGTATAAATTCTTTTCTGTTTATTTATATTGAGGGCTTCTAGTCCATTTTGATCCCAATTTTGTGGTTTACGGGTTTTAACTTCCATAAAAACTAGCTCAGAGTTATGGTTATCTAGGGCAATTAAATCGATTTCGCCCCATCGGCAATGCCATCGGTGGTGCAATATTTGGTAGTTTTGGGGTTCTAGCCATGTGGCTACTATTTTTTCTCCTAACTCCCCTATGGTAATCATGATTGGTTTAATAACTGTTTTCGAGGGATAATAAATGATAAAATATACTATGCTGTTTATTTAAAATAATCTTTAATATTAAGGAAATATGGATATTCTTACTTTAGGTTGGGTTGGTGTACTTTCTTTATTTACATGGTCTATTGCAATGGTAGTATGGGGGCGTAAAGGTTTTTAAGTTGTGGAATCAATTTCTGTTCTTAATGTTTTATTCTTAGTGGCGATCGCCCTT
Source organism: Cyanobacterium stanieri LEGE 03274 (assembly GCF_015207825.1). Lineage (NCBI taxonomy): Bacteria > Bacillati > Cyanobacteriota > Cyanophyceae > Chroococcales > Geminocystaceae > Cyanobacterium > Cyanobacterium stanieri. The sequence goes on along the minus strand of NZ_JADEWC010000044.1, from coordinate 11,821 downwards.
TTGATCCTTGTCAGTGGTGGTATATTATACCTAACAACCTTAGAATGGCGTGATCGTCGTAGGCGCGATCGAGATCAAAAATCTTGAATATAATAGATAAAGGGGGGAACAAGATTTCCCCTTTTTTGTCCTAAAAATCAAAGACTATCATTGTTAAAAAGGAATACCCAACACCTCCATAAACTTTACAATCCCAAGGAAGGCTTTATAATAAGCTGTAAAAATTGAACCACATACAACCCCATCTAATTTATGACAGTCAGTAATATTGAGAAAGAAAAAAACCCTCTACCTTGGATTATCGGGGCGATGATTGGTGGAATATTACTTCTAGGCGGTGTAACCTATGGTTTGTTGAATCGTCCCAATGCTACCAGTAGATTAGATGAAAACACTGTCTTAGTTAGTCAGCGCCCCCTAACCCTCGAAATTAGAGCCAGTGGAGTGGTACAACCCGTCCAAAGTGTCAATATTAGCCCTAAAAACCCAGGAATTTTAACCCGTTTATTAGTAGATCAAGGTACCATAGTTCAAGAAGGGCAACCCATTGCCGTCATGGAAAATGAACAACTTTTTGCCCAAGGGGCAAGAGCCCAAGCCCAGTTAACCGAAGCCCAAGCCAGCGCCCAGGAGACAGACGTTAGAACCCGCGCCGATTTACAGGTATTGGAAACCAGATTAGCCCAAGCCGCTGCCAGTCTCGAGGAAGCCAGAAGGAGGATTCCCCTGCGCTCAGAACAGTTGCGATCGCAACTTAGGGAAACAGAATCAAGACTAAGACTAGCGGAAGTACAAACCCAAAGAAATCAAGCCCTACTAGAAGAAGGGGTTATTTCCCAAGACGAATTTGATGGCATTGCCAGTGAATATTTATCCCTCCAAGCCCAAATCCAAGAAATAGTCCAAAGAATTCAAGAAGTAGAAACCACCGCCGAACCAGAAATCAGACGCTTAGAAGCCAATGTCGCCGAGATACAAGCATCTATCCAAGAAAGACAAGTAAGGGGAGATGCCGAATTAGAGCGCCTCCAGGCCAACATTCAGGCCGCCCAAGCTAACTTAAAAATAGCTGAAATTCAATTTCAAGATACCTTCATTACCGCCCCCTTTGATGGTATCGTCACCCAAAAATTTGCCTCCGAAGGCGCTTTTGTTACCCCCACCACCTCCGCTTCTGCAACCTCCTCAGCTACCTCGAGTTCCATTATTGCCCTCGCTAGGGGTTTAGAAATAGTTGCCAAAGTTCCAGAAATCGATCTTAGTCAAATAGCCCTTGGGCAACCCGTGGAAATCGTTGCCGATGCTTATCCCGATCAAGTATTTCAAGGTGTAGTACAAAAGATAGCCCCTGAAGCGATCGTTGAACAAAATGTCACCTCCTTTGAAGTCACCATTGCTATTCCCGAACAACAGGAAAAATTGTTATCTAGGATGAATGTGGAAGTAACATTTTTAGGAGAACAACTAAACAGCGCCGTTACAGTACCTACCGTGGCCATTGTTACCGAAGATGGAGAAACCGGGGTAATGGTACCGGATGACAATAATGAGCCTGAATTTCGCCCCGTAACCATCGGTATATCGGTTAATGATCAAACTCAAATTTTGAGCGGATTAAGTGCAGGGGAAAGGGTTTTTGTGGATTTATCCAACTAAAATTGATCTCAATTAAATACTACAATAAAAAATGAATATAAATTGGCAGAAATTAGCACAAATAGAGGAGTTAAAATCCTATTTTAACCAAGATGAAGAAAGGTTTAAACAACAGGTAATTAATTATCTTGAACAGTGGCAGAAAATTAGTGCCGAAGATCTCGATAAATTAGCTTTTTTAAGGGCTTTAGAAATTACCAACGGATGCACCCAATGGGCTTATCGAAGACAGGATAAGGAGTGTCTTTCTTTGGAACAAACTCGGGAATGTATGCAACTTTCTATGTCATCTATTAAAAATAAAAAAATTCCCCTTGCTAACGGAGATTTGATTACTTTTTCCCCTGAAATTGAAGAGTTAATCGACACAGGAAGAGATTTATATATTGAAGCCTTTAAACGAAATTTAGCCCGAAAAACCCAAGAATTTTATGCCCTTTCTACTGCTCAATTTTTGGTATATGGTAAACAAAGAATGGATCAGGCTTTCTCGAAAATCAAAGAAAACTATCTTTCTTATTTCGGAGAATTTTATATTAATAAAGGCATCAACTACGTAAGACCTTATTTACAATAATAAAACGGGCGTGGAGGGACTCGAACCCCCGACCTGCTGATCCGTAGTCAGCCGCTCTAATCCACTAAGCTACACACCCTTAATTTAGGCACTTATATATAATAACAAATACTTTTAGGAAATGCAAGATTTATCGCCAACAAAATTATCTCACTTAGATGAAACTGGCTCTGCACAAATGGTTGACGTATCTTCCAAATCTGTGACGGTACGAGAGGCGATCGCCACGGGACAAGTAACCATGAAAAAATCAACTTTTATACAGATAGAGGAAGGAAATGCCCCGAAAGGGGATGTATTAGGTACAGCCAAGATAGCAGGGATTATGGCCGCCAAACAAACTTCTTCTCTTATTCCCCTATGTCATCCTTTACCGTTGACTAAAATTGAAGTAATAATTACCCCTGATGACAATTTGTGCGGTTATCATATTCAAGCAAGGGTAAAAACTGAAGGGAAAACGGGGGTAGAAATGGAGGCGCTAACGGCCGTCTCCGTAACGGCATTAACGCTATATGATATGGCAAAGGCCATGGAAAAAACCATTACCATTGAAGCAATTAAGCTAGTGAGTAAAACTGGGGGAAAGTCTTCGTTATAAACAACATTATCTTTACTCCATCAATTTAATGATTATAAAAAGTTCACTAAAATAGGATTTATTTCCTTGGAAAAATGTTCTTGGGGATAGTGTTTTGCTTCAGCTAACTTTTTAAGAGTAAGATGGGAATTTTCTTTAACAATTTGTTCAACAGATTCTATACTTAACCATGGATCATCTACTCCCCAGATAATTAAACAAGGTTTTTTCCATGTTTTTAAACCTGTTTCTATTTCTTTCATGGTGTCAAAAAACTGCATTCTTTTAACGATATTAACCATGGTTCGACCAGCCAAGGAAGAAGTTACAATGGGTTTACGGTAGTAGGCTAAATTTTCATCAGAAATTACATAACCTGCTCCTTTTTCTAAGGTGCGATCGACAAATAAAGGATCTTGAGTTACCATATCTCCAAGGAAAGGGATACCACATTGTTTAATTAGCCATGGTAATTTTGCATTGGTAGAAATGGGGCTATTTAAGATAATTAATTTATCAATTTTTTCTGAATTTTGCAGGGCGTATTGAATGCCAACAGTGGCTAAAAAACCTTGGATAACTAGATTAATTTTTTCTACTTTAAAAGCATCAATAAAATCTGTTAAGGCTTTAATATAGGCTTGGGGAGTATAGGCAAAATCCCTTTTATCTGGTTTGTCTGAATTACCCCATCCCAACCAATCAGGGGCGATCGCACTATAACCCAATTCTGCCACAAAAGGCATGATTTCCGTCCAACAAAAACTCTGGGATGGTAAACCATGGAGGAAAAAAACGGGGTTTTTATCTGTTTCTTGAACGGGGAAACAAGAGCGGAAAAACCATTCTACATTACCCACTTTTCTTTTATTTTCGATTACTTTCACTGTTATTTTATCTATTTTTGTAAATCTTCAGTTTATCATTTAATTAGATTAGGGAACAGGCAAAAGAGTAATTGATAATTAATAATTGATAGTTGATAATTATTATTTCTTACCTGTTCCCCGTTCCCCGTTCCCTGCACTAATTAGTATATTATTATTGAAACAATATAAAGTATAGATGATGTCATTGACGATAAAATACGAGGAATTAGAGGCAATTATTTTTGATTTGGGGGGAGTAATTATCGAGGTTGATATGGGTTATCCTTATCGCTATTTTGCAGAACATAGTTCGGGTGATAAAGATATTTTAATTCAAGATTTAAGGGCGATCGCCCTTAGTTATGAAATAGGAAAAATAGGAGATCAAGAATTTATTGAAAAAGTACGGGAAAGCACTAAAATAGATAAAACAGACGAAGAAATTAAAATAATTTGGAATGGAATGTTAGGACAAGTTCCTTCAGAATTGGGAGAATTATTATATAAAATTAAACAAGAGAAAAAAACCTTTATTTTAAGTAATACAAATCCAATTCATATCGCAGAAGTAGAAAAAAGATTTCAAGAATCTATTACTCAATATTCCCTCAATAACTTATTTGATGAAATATATTATTCCCATAATATAGGGTTACATAAACCAGATCAAAATATCTATAACTACGTCATCGAAAAAAATAATTTGAACCCTCACCGTACCCTATTTATTGATGATAATATCCATAACGTCAATAGCGCCAAAGCATTAGGCATCCAAACCATTCATATGAATCCCCCCATGAATTTACCCGCAATCATGGAAACAATGGACAATGGACAATTATTTTATATCTCTTAGGTGTTATCAATACAAAAGAAAGAATAATTAAAAGTCCCCCAGAATTGGGGGATTTAGGGGGCGAAACCATATAAATTAGTCAAATGGTGGGCAGTGCATCGCCCTAGTGTTCCCTATTCCCCGTTCCCTGTTCCCTGCCCCATCAGGAAATTTGAGAACAAATCAAACTAGATCACCCCAAATCAAAACGATCAGCATTCATAACCTTAGTCCAAGCCTTGACAAAATCTTGAACAAACTTCTCTTGACTGTCATCTTGGGCATAAAATTCAGCATAGGCACGGAGAATAGAATTAGAACCAAAAACCACATCCACTCGGGTGGCCGTCCACTTAACCTCCTTAGTGGTGCGATCGCACAGTTCATATAGATTATTACCAGCAGGTTTCCAAAGATACCTCATATCCGTGAGATTAACAAAGAAATCATTAGTCAATACCCCCTCACGGTCAGTAAATACCCCGTGCTTAGTACCACCATAGTTAGTACCCAACACACGCATACCACCCACTAATACGGTCATTTCAGGGGCGGTTAATCCCATCAATTGGGTGCGATCGAGCATCAATTCTTCCGCACTAACCGCATAATCTTTCTTGAGCCAATTACGATAACCATCATGGACAGGCTCGAGGGGTTCAAAGGATTCTCCATCAGTCATTTCCTCAGTGGCATCCCCACGGCCAGGGGAAAAGGGAACAGGAATATCAAACCCTGCCCCCTTAATAGCCTTTTCAACGCCCACATTACCAGCTAAAACAATCACATCCGCCACACTAGCACCAGTATCAGAGGCGATCGCCTCCAGGATAGGTAATACCTTCTCCAACCGTTCAGGCTCATTACCCAGCCAATCCTTTTGGGGAGATAGACGAATACGCGCCCCATTAGCACCACCACGCTTATCCGAAGCCCGAAAAGTCCTCGCACTATCCCAAGCCGTGCATACCATCTCACTGATACTTAAACCACTGTCAGCGATTTTATTTTTCACCAATGCCACATCATAATCGCTATTTCCAGCAGGGATAGGATCTTGCCAAATAAGGTCCTCTTGGGGTACATCAGGGCCAATGTAACGAGCCTTAGGGCCCATATCTCGGTGGGTGAGTTTAAACCAAGCACGGGCAAACACATCGGCGAAATATTCAGGATTTTGGTAAAACTTTTCTGAAATTTTGCGATATTCAGGATCCATCTTCATGGCCATATCCGCATCCGTCATCACCAAATTACGGCGAATGGAAGGATCTTCCACATCCACGGGTTTATCTTCCTCCTTCGGGTTGACTGGTTCCCACTGCCACGCCCCCGCAGGGCTTTTCTTCAGTTCCCAATCATAATTGAGAAGTAAATGAAAATAACCGTTATCCCATTGGGTGGGGTAAGTCGTCCAAGCCCCCTCAATGCCACTGGTGACAGTATCACGACCAATGCCCCGCTGAGTTTTGTTCATCCATCCCAAACCTTGATCCTCCAAATCAGCGCCCTCAGGCTCAGCACCTAATAATTTTTGATCGCCGTTACCATGGCATTTACCCACCGTATGACCACCCGCAGTTAGGGCAACGGTTTCTTCATCATTCATCGCCATACGGGCAAAGGTAACACGGACATCATGGGCTGTTTTGAGGGGATCTGGATTACCATCCACCCCTTCAGGGTTAACATAGATCAAACCCATCATCACCGCCGCCAAAGGATTTTCGAGGTTTCTTTCTCCCGAATAACGACTATGGGGATTATCACTAGGTGCTAACCATTCTCTTTCTGAGCCCCAGTAAATATCTTTTTCAGGATGCCAAATATCTTCTCTGCCAAAGGCAAAGCCAAAAGTTTTTAAGCCCATGGATTCATAGGCGATAGTACCTGCGTAAGTAATTAAATCAGCCCAACTTAAGTTATTACCATATTTTTTCTTAATCGGCCAAAGTAAACGACGAGCTTTATCGAGGTTGGTATTATCAGGCCAAGAATTGAGGGGGGCAAAACGTTGATTTCCTGTACCTGCACCCCCTCTACCATCGGCAATGCGGTAAGTTCCTGCAGCGTGCCAAGTGAGGCGAATCATTAAACCCCCATAATGCCCCCAATCAGCCGGCCACCAATCTTGACTATCTTTCATCAGGGCGTGTAAATCTTGTTTGAGGGAGTTTACATCAAGGTTTTTAACGGCTTCTTGATAATTAAAGTCCGCTCCTAGGGGGTTAGTTTTGCGATCGTGTTGACTTAAAATGTCTAGGTTTAGTGATTTTGGCCACCATTCCATCTGTGACATATCGGCTGTTGTAAGGCTGCCGTGCATTACTGGGCATTTTCCACTTGCCATAGTTATTGTTGCCTCTTACGAGTTCATTAAATATACTCTGATTTTAACTGACTCATAAGAATATAATTCCTAAGATTTCTAACAAACCATAGATAACCTCAGTTCGTGATCTGTCAGTATGGTTAGTTTAATATAAGTCCCTAGAAAGCTCTCCTAAAAGGATAGGGCTTTCAACTCAAATTTTTGGTAGAATATACCCTTGATCATCACATAACAAGGAAATGGAAACAGTCAACATTGGGATCATTGGCGGTAGTGGTTTATATAAAATGGAAGCCCTCGAAAATGTGACAGAGGTTAGCTTAGATACTCCTTTCGGAAAACCCTCAGATAATATCATTGTCGGTACATTAGATGGCACTAGGGTAGCCTTTTTGGCTCGTCATGGTAGAAATCATCACCTATTGCCTACCGAGTTACCTTTTCGGGCAAATATCCACGCCATGAAGCAATTAGGAATAGAATATATAATTTCCGCTTCCGCCGTTGGTTCACTACAAGGGGAAATTAAACCCCTTGATTTGGTGATACCTGACCAATTTATCGATCGCACCTCGAAACGTATCGCTACTTTTTTCGGAGAAGGCATCGTCGCCCATGTCGGTTTTGGTAATCCTGTCTGTGGCAAATTGGCAAATACCCTCGCCGTCGCCATTAAAAACCTTGATTTTCCTGATATTGACCTCCATCAAGGGGGTACATATGTATGTATGGAAGGGCCTGCTTTTTCCACCATTGCTGAATCTAATTTATATCGTAGTTGGGGTGCGAGTATTATCGGTATGACTAATTTAACCGAAGCTAAATTGGCCAGAGAAGCAGAAATTGCCTACGCTACCCTTGCCCTTGTCACTGACTATGACTGTTGGAATCCAGACCATGATCATGTTACGGTGGAAACAGTGATTAATAACCTACATCAAAATGCTACTAACGCTCAAAAAATTATTAGGGAAACCGTTAAGTTAATTATGGCTAATCCCTTTGAGTCGGAAGCCCATTCTGCCCTCAAAACTTCTATTTTTACGCCCCTAGATAAAGCCCCCGAGGAGACAAAACAAAAGTTATTACCTATTCTCAAGAAATACCTTAACAATTAGCAATTAAATTATCACAATAAAAGTTTCCCCCTCTCCCCTTTCAAGGGCAGGGGTAATTCAAAGTAGGAAGACAAAAACGCTCAAATCTTTAGCAAAAAAAGCCATACAGCGTTTTGGGAATTTTAGAATTAAGAAGTAGTTAAAAATGTTTCGATTATCAATTTATAACCATAAACCATCGAAAACTGTTCCCCATTCCCCGTTCCCTGTTCCCCGCCCTAACTAAAAAATTTTAGAATGAATCACCCCTAGAATCTAAATTATGAAAATATTAAAGAATTTACTTTTTGCCAAGCCTAAAACCAAAGGATTACCGCCCATGGAAAAAACGGGTAAGGGTATTCAAATCAAAAGTGAAGCGGAAATTGCCATTATGCGACAATCTGCGAAAATTGTGGCCACGGTGTTAAAGGAAATTCAGGAAATCACTCAGGCTGGAATGACGACGGCGGATTTAGATAAATATGCGGAAAAAAGAATTAGGGAAATGGGGGCGACTCCTAGTTTTAAGGGTTATCATGGTTTTCCTGCTTCCATTTGTGCTTGTCTTAATGAAGAAGTTGTCCATGGTATCCCTAGCCCGAAAAAGGTGATTAGGATGGGGGATATTCTCAAGATTGATACGGGGGCTTTTTATAACGGCTTTCATGGGGATTCCTGTATCACTTTTCCTGTGGGTAAGGTAAAACGTAGTACCCGTAAACTGTTGAAGGTGGCAGAAACGGCTATGTATAAGGGTATTGAGCAGGTGAAGGCGGGAAATTATTTAATGGACATTGCAGGGGCAGTGCAGGATTATGTAGAAAGTCATGGTTATACGGTGGTGGAAAATTTTGTAGGCCATGGGGTAGGGAGAAAACTTCATGAAGAGCCTTCGGTTTTTAATGTGCGCACCCGTGATTTACCCAATGTACAGTTACAGGCTGGGATGACTTTGGCCATTGAACCTATTATTAATGTTGGTTCTAAGCATACCAGATTAATGGGTGATCGATGGACGGTGGTAACGAGGGATAATCAGTTATCTGCCCAGTTTGAACATACTGTTTTGGTTACGGAAACAGGTTATGAAATTTTAACCGATCGCACTTTAGTTGGTGTTGTATAATTCAGGTTTTAGTTCTGATGCCCGATTTACGTAAAGCCCCAATGGCATCTATGGTGGCTTGGGCTACTTGTTTAATTTCTGTTTCGGTGTTAAATCGACCAATCCCAAATCTTAGGGAGGCTTGGGCAAGGGATTTCGAGCGCCCCAGGGCCATTAAAACATGGGAAGGTTTAGTCGATTCAGAGGTACAAGCCGAGCCAGAAGAAACGGCAACGGTGCGCTGTAAGGCAAGTAAGAGGGCCGCACCATCTACATTTTCGACACTAATATTGAGGTTGCCTGGGAGTCTTTTTTCTAAGTCACCGTTAAGGGTAATTCCCTCTAATTGACTAATTTCTTGCCATAAATAATCCCTAAGTTGTTTTTGTGTTTCGTTTTCCGTTTCCCTAAGGGCGATCGCCAGTTCCACCGCCTTACCAAAACCGACAATATTAGGAGTACACAAAGTACCAGAGCGAATTTTTTGCTCCTGCCCTCCCCCCTGAATCTGGGAAGCTATTTTCACCCGAGGATGACGACGACGAATATATAAAGCCCCAACGCCCTTTGGCCCATAAATTTTATGAGCCGTCAAAGACATTAAATCAATATTCATCGACTGCACATCAAGGGGAATTTTACCCACCGCCTGAGCCGCATCAGTGTGGAAAATAACCCCCCTATCATGGCATATTTGCCCAATATCCCCTAAAGGTTGTAATACCCCTATTTCATTATTCGCCGCCATCACCGACACCAAAATAGTATCTTCTCGGATAGTTTCTTGTAATAAATTTAAATCCAATAAACCACTTTCATTAACAGGTAAAAAACTCACCTCAAAACCCAAATCCATCAAATATTCGCAAGGCTCAATTACCGCTTTATGTTCCGTTGCCACCGTAATAATATGTTTTCCCCGATCAAAATAGGCTTCTGCAACCCCTTTGATGGCTAAATTATCCGCCTCCGTTGCCCCGCTAGTAAAAATAATCTCATTTTCCCCAGCATTAATCGCCCCTGCAATAATTTCCCTCGCCTTCTTAATTCCCGCTTCTGCTTCCCAACCATAAACATGGGCAACACTAGAAGCATTACCAAAATAGTCCGTAAAAAAAGGCATCATCGCCTCCAAAACTCTCTTATCCATGGGAGTTGTGGCATGACAATCTAAATATATCGGACGCATATTCATAATCTTAGTTTTTAAAACTGAATCTTTGATCGTTAAGGGTAAATTAATTTTAACATTCCATGATTTCGTGGCTTTATGGTCAATGGTTTGTTAATCTATCTTCCAATTTTTGATAAAATCTTCTTGTCACTTAGTAACCTCTATGGTTATTTATTATGGTAAGTGAACAAACCATCATCATCTTAAAGTTAGGTTAACCGTGCAAATACCCCTAGACTATTACCGCATCCTTGGTGTGCCTCTACAGGCAGAGGGTGATTTAATTAATCAGGCATACGAAGATCGTATCTTACAATTGCCCCGTAGTGAATATAGCGCCTCGGCGATCGCCTCTCGTCAAAACCTAATTAAACTGGCCCATGGCGTCTTGCAGGATGAAGAAAAACGTCAACAATATGATGATGAAATTTTTCCGAGTAATGCGGCGGCGGTGATTAACGGAGACGGAGACATGGATATGAGCATAGATGATGCGGTGAGTCTCTCAGAAACCTCTATCCCTAACCCTACCATTGAAGTAGATGGAGATTTACTCCTCGGGGCTTTGATGATGTTACAGGAGTTAGGGGAATATGAATTACTACTCAATATTGCCCAATCTTTTTTAGAGGGCAAGGAGTCTCTTACGGAAATTAGCAGCGACACCAATGAGTTACAGTCATGGTGGCAAGATTTAATTTTAACCGTCATCAGTGCTTATTTAGATTTGGCTAAGGAAAAATGGCATCAAAGGGAATATGAAAATGCTAGTCTTTATCTTTTGACGGCGGATGCTATCCTAGAGCAACAAAATGTCTTTAGTCATATTCGTCAAGAAATTGACCATGATTTACAAAAAGTTCGTCCCTATGAAATTATTGAATTAGTTTCAAAATCCGATAGTCAATTAGTGGATCGACAAAAGGCGATCGCCCTGCTCCAACAAATGCTAAACTCCAGAGAAGGCATAGAAGGACAAAAAGAAGATCAATCAGGGTTAAACACCGAAGATTTTCTCCGATTTTTACAGGAAGTTAGAACCTATCTCACCCCCCTCGAACAAGAGGAATTATTTAAACAAGAAGCCGAGCGCCCCTCCATGGCGGCCACCTATCTCACTGTTAATGCCCTCATTGTCAGGGGATTTATCGAAAGAAAACCAGAACTTCTTATCCAAGCCCAAAATATCCTTAACCATATCAATCAATATCAGGATGTCTATCTTGAACAGTCCATCTGTTCGTTATTATTAGGTAATATTCGTAAAGCCGAACTACTTTTAAATCAAAGCTACGAAACCGAAAAAGTTAAGTATATCAAAGAACTTTCCCAAGGTTCGCCAGACTTAGTACCAGGATTGATTTTTTATACCGAAAATTGGTTTAAAAAGGAACTATTTCCCCAATTTAAAAACCTTGAAAGGGAATCTCTCTCAGTTCAAGAATATTTCAATGATACTAGGGTACAAAAAGCCCTCGAAAAAATTGCTCCCCCCGAAACCCCTTCCCTAGATGAAGATGATCCCTTATCCTTATTACAAGAAGACTACTCCTCCCCATTAGAACAATCAGAGGAAATCTCCCCCGAAGT
>NZ_JADEWC010000043.1 GCF_015207825.1 Cyanobacterium stanieri LEGE 03274 | reverse complement strand
GTTTTTATCATTGGGTATAATGCCAAAGTAGTAAAGAAAGATGCCAATAAAGAATATTAGCAATAGAATAAGAACGAATACCAAAAAATTGGCTAATAATGGACTTGTCCAAGAAATCTCACTATATAATCGAGATAATGCACTGACTAACCAAAGCATTAAACCGAAAATAATACTTAAGCCGATGACAATGGTTAGAAGACGAGACAGGCGCATGGCTTTGTTAAAGTTTGTTTTTGTTTATATTTAGATTAACGTTTTTGTTTTATCAATAGTATCTTATTAAAATGGGTGATAGGTTAATTTATCGGATATTAAATTGGTTGGGATAAGGTATTTTTATTTGTTTATAATATTTGATTTTCATCACTATTTTTTAGTATATGTTTAGAAATATTTTCACTGGTTTTGGATTTATTAATGGGCTTTTATATCCTATTAATGCTTTACAATTAATTATTAAACATAAAAGTTTGTGGCAATATTTAGTAATTCCTATCATTATTAATATTGTTATTGGGGTAGGAGTTTATTTACTTTTATTGCAACCTAGTTTATTATTCTTTGATATTTTAGAAGGGGATTTAAGGGCGATCGCCACTGATTACCTCAATCAATTACCTGATACTTTTGCATTTTTATTACCCATAACATCAATATTAACAGGGATAATTAGAATAGTATTAACCACAGTTTTATTTATCATAATTGGTTTTATTATCGTTCAATTTGGCAGTATTTTAGGTTCTCCTTGGTATGGTAAATTATCAGAAGAAATCGAAATCATAAAACTAGGAAATCTTGAATTAGTCGAAATGAATATTTTTCAAGATATACTAAGAGCCTTACTATTTGAACTAAAAAAACTACTGCTTATTGCCTTAGTAGCAATTCCCCTATTTTTCCTTAACTTTATCCCTGCCTTTGGTAATCTCATCTCAGGAATCGGAGGATTAACACTCACCATCTTAATAATTTGCTTAGATTTTTTTGATGCCCCCCTCGAAAGAAGAAGACTGAAATTCAGACACAAAATACAATTCGTTTTTGCCAGATTTCCTAACAGCGCAGGATTTGGACTAATTTCCTTAGGTTTAATTAGTATCCCCCTACTAAATTTAATTGTAGTTCCCCTCTGTGTCTCAGGAGGTACATTATTATTCTGTGATTATCGTCTCCGACAAAGGCAAAGGGGCTAACTAATTAATGGATAATTTATTTTTTGCTTGTCTGAAAAAAATTATTCTGTCAAACCATGGGTAAGGGCAAAACGTACCAATTCAGTACGGCTGTTAGTACCTGTTTTACTAAATAAACGACTAACATATTTTTCCACATTTCTCACGCTGGTTTGTAGGGTTTTAGCGATTTCCTTATTCATTAATCCCTGTGCCACTAAGTCTAACACGCTTTGTTCTCGGGGGGTCAAATCAATTTTAATAGCAGATTCAGTGACATTAAATTTATTAGGATTATCTAGTTTGTCTTTAATATCCTTAACATCCTTAACTAATTCCTCTAGTTGGCTAGTTTGGGGGCTATTTTCCTGCCTAACCTTACTCTTTTCTAATAAATTTTTAACGATCGCCTCTAACTCATCAGGATCAAAGGGTTTAGGTAAATAAGCATCACATCCTGCAGTATAACCTTCGATGCGATCGGTTGTCATCCCCTTTGCCGTTAAGAAAACCACTGGGATATTTTGGAAACGAATATCTTCCTTTAACTGGGCCAAAAATTCTAAACCATTAACCTCAGGCATCATAATATCAGAAATAATAATATCAGGAACATGATCTTGTAACATTCCCCATGCCTCCTGAGCATTACTAGCAACATCAACTTGCCAATGTTCATTATCCCCTAAATATGCTTGTAAAGATTCCCTGATACCAGGTTCATCATCCACTAACAAAATATGCTCTGTCATAAAATTATCAATATAAAAATATTATTTCAAAATGTCTTTTGATGGCTTAAATTAATGTACCCATAAGGATTTTTTTAACCACCAAAAAGATAAAGTCCTTCTTTAAAGAAAATTATTGTAGGTTATCCTACAACAAATCTTAGCAAAAAAAAGTAAATTATTTAGTTTTTTTAACTATCTAAATAAATCCAAATTATCTCAAAATAAGGTAAAATAACTATGACTCTACAAGGTGACTAAAATAAAAAATATATAGTAGTCCTAATTTCCATGGCGGAAATTTGCTTCCTAACGCCCCTTAAGAAAAACGGAAAATTAGTTAAAATTTGTCCATCATTGATTGATAAGGCTATTATTAATCACCCCAAGAGAATGTCCATATTCGTTATCCATTAAAACAAAATCGATGCAATTCATAGATCAAGTAGAAATAGAAGTAATAGCAGGAAAAGGCGGAGATGGTTTAGTAGCCTTCCGTCGAGAAAAATATGTCCCTGCGGGGGGGCCTTCTGGGGGTAATGGAGGAAAAGGAGGCTCAGTGATTTTAAAAGCAGTGACGAATTTACAAACCCTCTTAGATTTTCGTTATGCCCGTCAGTTTAAGGCCGAAGATGGAAAGAGAGGGGGGCCAAATAACCGTACGGGGGCAGGGGGAAAAGATCGCATTTTAGAAGTACCCTGTGGCACGATGGTTTATGACATGGAAACGGGGCAATTAATTTATGATTTGGTGAAAGAGAATCAAACTTTTGTGGTGGCAAAGGGGGGAAAAGGGGGTTTAGGAAATCAACATTTTTTGAGTAATAGTAATCGAGCGCCTGAGTATGCTTTACCTGGTTTAGAGGGGGAAGTTAAACAAGTTCGTTTAGAGTTAAAGTTATTGGCGGAAGTAGGTATTATTGGCTTACCCAATGCGGGGAAATCAACTTTTATTTCGGCGGTGTCTTCTGCTAAACCGAAGGTTGCTGATTATCCTTTTACTACCCTTGTGCCTAATTTGGGGGTGGTGAAAAAGCCAACGGGGGATGGCACGGTATTTGCGGATATTCCTGGGTTAATTGAGGGGGCTTCGGCGGGGGTTGGTTTAGGTCATGATTTTTTACGACACATCGAGCGCACCAGGTTACTATTACATTTAGTGGATGTTAATGCTCAAGATCCTTTGGAGGATTATAAAATTATCCAAGAGGAATTGAAAGCCTATGGTCGTGGGTTGCCTGAGCGGGTACAAATTTTGGCTCTTAATAAGATTGATTCCATTGATGAGGAAACCCAGCAGTATTTGATAGAGCAGTTTCGGGCTGTTACCGATGATCAAATTTTCTTAATTTCCGCTGTGACAGGGGCAGGGTGCGATCGCCTCTTACAAACCATTTGGCAGGAATTGGATCAATTGATAATTGACAATGGACAATTGACAATGGACAATTAGGGCAAAAGTTAGGAGATAATAATTGTATCTTCCCCATTCCCCTTTTTGATCAATGCTAATTAACGATAATCAAGAACAAATTGCGATCGCCACCTACGGATTAACTAAAATCTATGAAAGAAACATCGCCGTTAACGAAGTAGATTTACAAATTAAACAAGGGGAAGTATATGGATTAATAGGCCCTAACGGAGCAGGAAAAACTACCCTGATTAGGATGTTAGCCACCGCAGAAGAACCCACCAAAGGAGAAATCTATCTAAATGGCGATCGCCTCCTACAAGATGACACCAACCCCCACCTAAAACAATACTTAGGTTATCTTCCCGACGATTTTCCCCTCTACGATGACCTTAATGTTATCGACTATCTCGATTATTTCGCCAGACTATATAAACTATCCAAACCCCTGCGTAAACAAAGACTACAAGAAGTATTAGAAACCGTTAACCTCGAAAACAAAAGAAATAGCCCCATTGCCACCCTCTCTCGGGGCATGAAACAACGCCTCAGCCTTGCCCGTACCATCATCCACCAACCCATTATACTCCTGCTCGATGAACCCGTCTCAGGATTAGATCCCATCGCTAGACTAGAATTTCGTCAAGCCATTAAACTACTACAACAAGCAGGGATGACCATTTTAATATCATCCCACGTTCTAAGCGACCTTGCCGAACTATGCACCTCCATCGGCATCATGGAATTAGGTTGCCTAGTGGAAAACTCATCCCTAGATAACCTCTACCAAAAATTTAGTAAACAACAAATCTTGATTTCTACCCTCGGAGAATACGACAAACTAGAACAACAACTCAAAAACTGCCCATTAATTGAACATTGGGAAAAACTTTCCCAAAAAAATCATTATCTTGCCCATTTTACAGGTAACTTAGAAGATGCCTCCGAGCTTCTAAAACAATTAATAAAAGCAGATATTCCCCTCCATAATTTCCATTGTGAAAAAGAAAACCTAGAAACTATTTTTCTTAACCTAGGACACCAACAAACTTCTTAATAAACTGAGAAAAATAAAACAACTATTGATCTTTTGCTAATCTTGCCATCAACCTTAAAAAACTACCATAAATCAACGTTTAGCACCATAATCAAACCCAAGTATGCCCCCTACCACAAACATATTACTATTAAAATAACGAAATATTTTGTCATATAAGCATATACTTAATCAGTAAAATAAAAATAAACAGAAAGCCTTAGTCCACCATTGTTAAGCATAATAATTAATAGTTAAGGATTGTAAAAAATCATATATTTTTATAGCGAAAAATAAGTTAATATACTACTCTAGTCTTACCTAATATAAAACTTTAAAACTCAATCTTATGCGCTCAATGCACAGAACTTCTACAACCCAAATGGAGGTAACCAGTATTCGTCTGGAAAAGACCCTCAAAGATAGTTTAAAATCTCTTTCAGGTAGTCAAGGTTATCAAACATTAATTCGTGATATTTTGTGGAATTATGTACAACAAAAATCAGGAGAATATCGACCAAACTTTACTAAAACTGATATTAGGGCAACCTTAGAAGCCATTGCCAGAAAAGATGAAAGCTGTGTATTGAGTGGCAAACTCATTTCCCAAGGAGAACCTTTGTTTTTAGCACTCACCATTTATGGTGATTTTGTCCCCGTATCCGTAGATGCTTGGGACAATAGTTAATGTCTTATTTAAGTCCTGCTGATTTTAGATATGATTTCTCATTTTAGTAGGAAATAGGGGATCTCCACTTTCCTAGATAACCATGATAAACCTTCGCTCATCAACCACGGGGAACGAGCAATAAGCAATCGAGAACCACAATTTTTGCCTATTTTTTTTTGGAACGGTTGTAGTACACTAACACCCTTGATATTTCCAGTTTCTGATTGATGGAAACTCATCTTAGTTAACCATTATACTGTGATTCAATCAATGGGAAAAAATGCCCAATAGGACCACATCCTGAGCCGATTTCTAGGGAATATTCCAGGGCAGTGGTGACATATTCCTTAGCCGAGGCGATCGCCCTTGGGAGTGATTTTCCGAGGGCTAAATGGGCAGTAATACCCGCTCCCAAACTGCACCCCGTACCATGATTGTTAACCGTATCAATGGCTTTAATGCCAACAATGGTATAACCTTGACCATCAAAAAAAACATCAATACCCTTATTTTTACCCTCCGCAGCACCCCCTTTAATAAGAACAGTTTTTGCACCTAAATCATAGATTTTTGCCGCCGCCTGTTTCATATCCTCCAGACAATGAATAGACATACAGCTTAATAACTGTGCCTCATAAATATTAGGGGTTAAAACCAAGGCTTGGGGGAAAAGCTCCCGTTTCATCACCTCTACCGCCGAATCATCAATTAACTGCGCCCCCGTGCGCGAAACCATCACAGGATCGATGACAATATTATCACCACCCCATGACTTAATACAGTCTGCCACCGTAGAGATAATTTCTTGATTAAATAACATACCTGTTTTCAAGGCATCCACCTTTATATCATTAATTACCGCCTCAAATTGAGCTTTTACCATATTAGGAGATACCGCCATTACCTCCGTTACTTCCTTGGTATTTTGTGCCGTCAGACAGGTAACTACACTAGCACCATGGACATAATTAAAAGCAAAGGTTTTTAAATCCGCCTGAATTCCTGCACCTCCACCACTATCAGAACCCGCAATGGTTAAAGCTACCGCCGTTTTCATAATCTTTTTACTTACCTGTATCGATTATTAATTGTCCATTGTCCATTGTCCATTGTCAATTCCCTCCCCATTGCCCAGAATAAGACTTGACATAAAAAAATTAAACTGCGATAATAATAGTTTGTGTGAAGTTTAGCACTAATAAACTCTTGGCTAACGTTATTATAATAGGCGCCCAATGGGGCGATGAAGGAAAAGGAAAAATCACGGATTTACTCAGTAAATCGGCGGATGTCGTGGTGCGTTCCCAAGGGGGCGTAAATGCAGGGCATACCGTGGTCGTAGATGATCAAACCTTCAAATTACATTTAATCCCTTCAGGGATATTATACCCTGATACAGAATGTATTATAGGTTCTGGTACTGTAATAGATCCGCAGGAATTGTTAGAGGAAATAGATCAATTAGTTGATCTCAATGTGTCCACCGATAATTTATTTATCTCTCAGACTGCCCATGTGACGATGCCCTATCATCGCATCTTGGATCAGGCCGCAGAGGATAGACGAGGTAAATTTAAAATTGGTACCACAGGCAGAGGCATCGGGCCTACCTATTCTGATAAGGCGGAAAGAATCGGCATTAGAATGCTGGATTTAATTAATGGCGATCGCCACCCCGACAAGTTAGAATGGACCATCAACTATAAGAACGCAGTCCTCGAAAAACTTTACGGGTTACCCCCCCTAGACGCTAAAAAAGTCGTGGAGGAGTACTTAGGTTATGCCGAAAGACTACGTCCCTTTGTCATTGACAGTTCCTTAAAAATCAATCAAGCTGTACGCAGTAAGAAAAATATCTTATTTGAAGGCGCACAGGGTACATTACTAGATCTTGATCATGGTACATATCCCTATGTGACATCCTCAAACCCCATTGCAGGGGGAGCTTGTGTTGGTGCCGGGGTAGGACCTACCATTATTGATCGCATCATTGGTGTAGCTAAGGCTTATACTACCCGTGTAGGAGAAGGGCCTTTTCCGACGGAATTAGAAGATGAAATCGGTATTTTACTGGGCGATCGAGGTTCTGAATTTGGTACTACCACAGGGCGCCGTCGTCGTTGCGGTTGGTTTGATGCTGTTATTGGCAGATATGCCGCTAGGATCAATGGTTTAGACTGTTTGGCAGTAACCAAGTTAGACATCTTAGACGAGTTATCCGAAATTAAGGTATGTGTAGCCTATGAGGTAGATGGGGAAACCATTACCGAATTACCTACCCATGCTAATCAATTTGCCCGTTGCAAACCCGTTTATGAAACTCTACCAGGTTGGCAAACATCTACGACTGAATGTCGTACCCTAGAGGAATTACCGAAAAACGCTTTAAATTATCTCAAATTTTTAGCAGATTTGATGGAATTACCCATTGCGATCGTATCCCTTGGCGCAGGTAGAGATCAAACTATTATTGTAGAAGATCCTATCCATGGACCAAAAAGAGCTTTGCTTGATGCTAGTGTCAATCCTCTCCAGGGGTCCTAAATAAAAATATATTTTGGTTATTATTAAAATTGTTCCAAAATTAATCCTATTACAAGGGTCAATTATCAAAATATAAAACTTATAATTAAATCGGTAAAAAAATGCAAGTCACATTAGAATGTAAAACCAGACCAGAAGGCGCTAAACCTAGAACTTTGCGTCGTGAAGGTATGCTTCCCGCTAATTTATATGGTCATAACGGAGCTGAAGCTATTTCATTAGTTTTAGGTCATAAAGAAGCCCTTACCCTTCTTAAAAACGCTTCTATCAACAATACTTTGGTTGATATGACTATCCCTGAACTTTCTTGGAATGGTAAAGTATTAATTAGAGAAGTTCAATCCCATCCTTGGAAAAGAACTTTACACCATATTAGTTTCTTCTGTCCTTCTGGGGAAAATCAGGTGGAAGTTGTTGTTCCTGTAAAGATCGTGGGTAGTGCGATCGGTATTAAGAAGGGTGGTATCATGGAACAGATGGTAACTGAGGTTAAGGTTCGTTGTTTCCCTGATAATATTCCTCAATTTTTGGAAATGGATATTAGTAAAGTGGACATTGGTAAGACTTTCCAAGTGAGTGATTTAGTCTTACCTGAGGGAATTAATGTTTTAGATGATCCTAATAAAAATATTATTGGTATTGTTGCTCCTCGTAAGAAAGGTTAATTTTCTTTGATTTTTACTAGATAAAGCCTCTCGGATTAAGTTCGGGGGGTTTTTTGTTTTAGCACTCAAAATGGTAGGTTGTTAATATTTGTTGTAGTTAAGACATAATAATGAGAAATATTTTACTTTGTACGGATGGTTCTAGTTATGGTGAAAATTCGTATAAATATACGGCATGGATTGCTAAGAGATTAGGCATAAAACAGGTTGATGTTTTATCGGTAACTGATAATCGAGCTAGAAATCAATCATCTCAGGGAAATTGGAGCGGTAGTCTTAGTTTAGGTGCATCGGATGAGCTGTTAGAAAAGTTAGTAGAATTGGATCATCAAAGGGCAAAGTTAAATCATGTCAGGGCGAAAGTGATTTTAGATCATGCTAAGGAGATGTTAACAAGGGAGGGTATTGAGGATGTTAATTCGATTCATCGGACGGGTTTTGTCGCCGATACGGTCAAAGATTTAGAGCCTGAAACTGATTTAATTGTTTTGGGTAAGAGGGGGGAAAATGCGGAGTATAATTCCATTCATTTGGGGGCTAATTTGGAGCGAATTGTTAGGGTTAGTAGTAAGCCTTGTTTTGTGACTCCTCGGGATTTTTATCCTATTGATAGGGTGTTGATTGCTTATGATGATAGTGCTACGAGCAGTCGGATTTTAAATTTTCTTCGGGAAAATCCTTTTATTCAAGATTTAGAGGTTCATATGGTGATGGTTAATAAATCTGATTCTGATGGGGGGGCTAAATTGGATCGGGCTGTTACTTTGCTTAATGATGCTAATTTTACGGTGCAGTTTTCTTTGTTGAAAGGGGAGGAGGAAAGTGCGATCGCCTCTTATATTGAGCAACATAAGATTAATTTATTAATTATGGGGGCTTATGGTCATAGTCGTATTAGAAATTTAATTATTGGTAGCACCACTATTCAACTATTAAGAAGTACGAGAATTCCTGCTTTATTATTCCGTTAGAGATTACCCTATTACTCTATTATTGTTAGGGTGCGTTACAATTGTTTATCGTATTTTTTATTTGGTGAGGAGTAATGTTTAAGCTGACATTACCTGAGGGTAAAATGGTTAAGTTAGCCTTGAAGAAATGGCGGGTTTTTGCTGTGAGTCTATTTTTGGTCACACTTTCCCTTGTGGTTTTCCTTCATTATTCGACAGTGCCAGTGCGATCGCAAACTGTGGCTACTGCTTCGGCAAATTTGTGGAGTCGTGCATCTTTTCCTGTGGAAAATTTTCAACAATATACATCGCCCTTTGGCTACCGTGTTCACCCAATCACGGGAAGAAGACAGTTTCATGGCGGTTTGGATATTGCCGCTCCCCTCGGTAGTTATGTTCGTAATTGGTGGGCTGGAGAAGTGGTTGGGTTATCGGATAATACGGGTTGTGGTACAATGATGACCATTCGTTCTGGGGCTTGGAATCATACTTATTGTCATATGATGGGGGCGATCGAAAATACGAATCAAGGTAGGGCTTTGGTGGATAGACAGGGAAGAATTATGATTGCTCAAGGGCAAACTATTCCCACAGGCGCTCGTATTGGTAGGGTAGGTATGACGGGAAGAACTACAGGGCCTCATCTTCACTGGGAATTTAGGCTTAATGGGGAAAGAATTGATCCGGCTCAGGTTTTACGGCGGATGTATGCCCAAAGGAGCTAGGGGAGTGGTATTTTAATCATTTTATGTTCTGTGCAGATATAATTAAGGGGTTGATCCCATTTTTCGGTGGGTAATTTTTCTACATGGGCAAAGTCGAAAATGATGCCAATGGTGGTAATATTTTGCCATGGTTTTTGACATAAAAGGCGATCATAAAATCCTCCTCCATAACCGAGGCGATAACCTTTTTTGTCACAGGCAACGGCGGGTACTAAAATTAGCTGTACTTCTTCTGGGATAATTTTGAGAGTATTTTGATCGGGTTCAAAAATACCATAAGCCCCTTTTTTGAGTTTTGTTCCCCAATGCCATTGATGCCAAATCAAGTTTTTTCCTTGACATCGGGGTATTCCCCAGGTGATGGGGTGATGACGGTGCAATAGGCTTAAGTCTGGCTCTTGTTTATGGCTGATGTAACTGAGGATTACTTTTGATTTTTGAATCAGGGGATGTTGAAGTAGATTGAGACTGATTAGATCACTTTTTTTTTGCCATTCTACAGGATTAAGGTGCGATCGCCCTTGAATATATTTTTTTCGTAATTGTTTTTTTTCTGTTACTGTATCTGTCATATTTAACTTAGGTTCGGTATAAACTGTTAGCCTTATAATTCATTTCAAGGGGAGTGATTGCCTGAGGTGGTTTAAGGTGCGCTGGAATAATAAATTATATAGAATGAAGCGCTATCGAATGCCATAATATTTATTTGATAAGGCTTTGAAAAAAAAGTACAGTGTCTTAAACACCATTAAAGTAACTATATATTCAAATTCAGCATTTTAAAAAATGAAATTAATTTCAGTCTATGGCATTCCTAACTGTGGCACTTGTAAAAAAGCCATGCAATGGTTAGAAGATAACGATATTAAATACGAATTTATCAACACCAAAGAAAATAAACCCACCAAAGCAATGATTACAGACTGGGTAAAATCCTTGGGTAGTAAATCCATGCGTAATACCTCGGGAATGTCTTACCGTGCCTTGGGGGAGGAGAAAAAAACATGGAGCGATGAACAGTGGATCGAGGCTTTTTCTGAAGATGCTATGCTATTAAAAAGACCTTTATTTGTTAAGGACGGGGAAGCAGTTTTAGTGGGATTTCGTGCCAACGATGCCGTTAAACGAGAAAAATTGTCATGGACATCAACCTAGAAGAATGTTATCAGATTTTAGAAGTAGATGAGTTGGCGGAGCTAGCACAGATAGAAAAGGCTTATTTCCGCCTAGTGGGGGAGTGTTTAAAACGGGGGGAAAAGGAAAGGATAGAAACTATTAAAACCGCCTATCAAACACTATTAAATCACCGTAAAACTCAACAGCAGGAAGAATCTACCCAAGGACAAAAGGCCTACGAGCAAGAAATTACCAACGGTATTGCTAGGGCGTTGCGGGGAATGGCTTTGATGATTCGAGTAGATGCTACGGTGGAATATGTAGAAATAAAAATTAGGGGTAGTAAGCCCCGTCAAAAGTCAACTATTCTCCATCTGATTTATGAGTATCTCCGAGGGGCAGATAATTTACAACATACCCTCGTTAGGGTAACGGCTTTAAAAACCGTAAAAACCCATTTTTGGCAGGAAGATATAAACCTCGCCCCTGATAGGCATAACCAAGTTTATGCTAATGACTATATTCTTTTGCAGGAAGGAGAAAAAACTTTAAATACTTATGTGTTACCCATAGCAGGTGCGATCGCACTGGCTTTTAGTTATGCTGAAGTGCTAACATGGTTTATCGGAATGTGGGTACATGAATTTGGTCATGCTACAGTAGCTTGGTTGTCAGGATACAGGGCGCTAGTTACCTTCGGGGCTACCATTACCACCCTCGAAAAATCAAACTTTGTTTACTTCGGTATCCTTTTTTTACTGGGATTAACCCTTTACACAGGGTGGAAAGAAAAGAAAAAATCCACCATGATTATCGCCATTATCTTAATAATTTTACAATTTATCCTTACTTGGATAGTCAGCTACACCAATTATGTAACCCTCATGGCATTTAGTGGCATTGGGGGAGAATTTTATCTTAGCACCCTCTTAATTATCGCTTTTTATTGGCGTTTACCTGAAAAATTTTATTGGGATTTTTGGCGTTTTGGTGCGGTTGCTGTGGGGGCTATCACCTTTTTTAGTAGTTTTACCAAATGGCACAATATCAAAGTAGGTAAAGATAATATTCCTTGGGGTACACTCTGGGGAGGTAGGGGCGATTCAGGGGGAGACTTAAATATTTTAAACGATTATGCAGGATGGACTACTACTCAAATTGTTGGAACTTATATTAGTTTAAGCAATATTTGTCTTGCGGTTATTATCGGTTTTTATTTATATCATTTATTTAAAAGTCGCCCTGAATTATGGGTTAAAATACGGCGGCTATTTCCATGAAAATATCAATGCCTATTCCCCAAATTAAGAATATTATTCCCTATTCTCTGTTTCCACAGTCAATCAATAATTTTAAATTGAAATTAAGTTACTTTATTTTTATATTGATTTAACATTTTGTTACCAATCTGGTACTATTGTAGTTGTAGTGGTGATTTTAAATTAGCAAAAAATAGTCAAAACCTCAGAAAACACTTCCTCAAATTCAAAACTTCCTTAAAATTCTTCAATTTAAAGTTGGTATCAAAATAAGAAATGGTTGTAAAGGCATACACCGCCGATCATAAAATGAAAGTTGATAAGAAGCAGTTAGTGGCTAGGTTTAGCCTACTAACTTTTTTGTTGTCTGGGTGGGTTTTTTTCTGTGGTGATAATTATATAGTTAGAAAATTTTAGTAAATACTCAATATTTGGAGGAAATAAAAATGTCTGTACGTCTTTACGTTAAATTACCCAAAGCAGAATTAGAAAAAGAAACTTTAGAAAAAATGTTTAGTGAGTTTGAACCTCCCTTCACTACTAAACTAATCAAAGAGCGTAAAAAAAATGAGTGCCGTGGATTTGGTTTTGTAACCGTGCCAACGGATGAAGCGGCGGAGGAGTTTATCAGTAAATATAATGATCAAACTTTGATTTATAATGGTGAGCCTTTCAAAGATGAGGAAGGTAATGATTTTACTTTATTCATTGAAAAGGCTTTACCCCGCAACAAAAATGAGAAGGAAGGGGCTGATGCTAATGCCGAAGATGGTAATACCACTGAAGGAAGTAAAACCACTGAGAAACCCAGTAAACGTCAAAAAGGGAAAAAAGGTCGTAAAAGTTCTTCTAAATCTGGTTCTAAGTCTTTTTCTGTGGCGGATTCAGCACAACCAGATCCCCGTTGGGCTGATGAGTTGAGCAAGTTAAAGGAAATGTTTGCTTCTCAAACCACTAATTAAAGGAAAGTTAGTATATTGTATTTCCTCCAAATTCGTTTTGGGGGATTTTTTTTTTGCAAAAAAAAGAGAATCGGCGACTTACCTTGTTTCGTCTCGATTCTCTTTCTTATTTTCTCCCCACACGATTATCAGTGTAATCGATGGTTTCTGGCTTTGTCAATATACAGATGTACTATTAACTAACTTCTTTCTTCAATGACTTTATCGATTAAGCCATATTCTTTGGCTTCTTGGGCAGACATAAAGTAATCTCTATCGGTATCTTTTTCTATTTTTTCGATAGGTTGTTCTGTATGAAATGCCATAATGCGGTTAAGGTCGTTTTTGATACGTAAAATTTCCTTAGCTTCGATTTCGATGTCGGTGGCTTGACGGCGGCCTTGGATACCTCCTAAGGGTTGGTGAATCATGATACGGGAGTGGGGCAAAGCTAGTCTTTTGCCTTTAGTACCGGCGGCCAATAGAAATGCTCCCATGGAAGCTGCTAAACCGACACAGATGGTGACAACTTCTGATTTGATATGTTGCATGGTATCATAAATCGCCATACCTGCGGTTACCGAACCCCCGGGGGAGTTGATGTAGAGGTAAATGGGTTTGTTGTTGTCTTCGGAGTCGAGGTACAACATAACGGCGATAATTTGGTTTGCTAAACTGTCGTTTACCCCTCTACCAAGGAAAATAATACGTTCACGATAAAGGCGATCGTATATATTTACCCAGTCGCTGTAGGGTTGTCCGGGCATTTGGTAGGGAACTCTAGGTACTCCAATGGGCATATTTTTTCCTCTTATTCTTATGGTTATTTTAGTTTATTTTTAGTGTTTGTGGGACTTAAGGGCATGATTGATACCTGTGCGATCGCCCCTTAATTAAATGCTAGTGAGGGCAGGGGATGGTAACTCTTTACTACTTTCTAAGATGCGATCGATTAAACCATACTCTTTTGCCTGTTGAGGGTTCATATAGAACATACGATCAGTATCTTTTTCTATTTTCTCCACTGGTTGCCCCGTTTTTTCAGCCAAAATATTCATCAT
Source organism: Cyanobacterium stanieri LEGE 03274 (assembly GCF_015207825.1). NCBI lineage: Bacteria > Bacillati > Cyanobacteriota > Cyanophyceae > Chroococcales > Geminocystaceae > Cyanobacterium > Cyanobacterium stanieri. Next base: position 1,330 of record NZ_JADEWC010000043.1, on the reverse strand, counting down.
TACCCTTTTATTAGTAATAACCTCTCTAGCTCTAATTTGAATATCCGTGGCTTGTCCTTGAGCCCCTTGACGGGATTGATGTAGGATAATAGTCGCATTAGGTAAACTAGCCCGACATCCTTTTGTTCCCGAAGCCAAAATCATCGCCGCCGTCCCCATGGCTTGACCTAAACAAATGGTATGAACAGGGGGTTTAATATAATTGATGGTGTCACAAATAGCAAAAGCCTCCGTTTCAAAACCAATGGAATCGCCACCATACCATGATGTTCCCGTAGAATTAATATACAGATAAATAGGCTTTTCAGGATCATCAAATTGTAAAAATAACAATTGAGCAATAATTAATTCAGTAACATCAATACCAATTTGATCCTTATACTCATCAGGAGACACAAGGGGCAACCCCAGATAAACAATTCTTTCCTTCAATAATAGAGAAGGTAAATCAGGGGGAGGAGTACGATAAGAAGCATCTCCTCGATAGGGTGCTTGTACTGCTTGAATAGGTGAATTCATATTCTTTTTTCTCACTTTGAGCTTAAACTATCTCCTTTTGATTGTGACATAATCTCGGTACTCTGTGCATTTACGGCATTTGCTACTTTTATGTTAACTTATATTAAGTTTTATAATTAGTTTTTTAAATCAATTGAGGAAAACAAATGGAATCAATTAAAGTATGGTCACAGTTTGCCCATCCCGTTTTAATGTGGGTATTATTCGGTACAGCAATTTATGCGCTTTACTTAGGAATTAAGGTAAAGCGTCTTCGTCAGGCAGATAAAGAAGAAAGAAAAGAATTAATAAAAGGAAATTTTATAAACCGTCATCACAATGTTGGTTCATTATTTATGGCTTTGATTGTTTTGGGTACTGTGGGCGGTATGGCGGTTACCTATATTAACAGCGGAAAATTATTTGTTGGGCCTCATCTCCTCGCAGGTTTAGGTATGATGGCGATGGTGACTACTTCTGCTTCCTTAGTACCCTATATGCAAAAAGGAAATAGCATTGCCCGTGCATCCCATGTAGGCTTAAATATGCTGATGTTAGTCATTTTTGGTTGGCAAGCCTTTACTGGGGTACAAATTGTTCAAAAGATTATTGAAAGAATGTAGTTTCTGTTAACATTTCCCTCGGCATAGTGGTTAATTTGTCGGGGGATTTTGGCTCTGTGTTGGTTCAACGAGGGTTTAGGTGTTGACACTCACACCATCAAATCAAAGATTGTGATGGGTGATTCTTACATCATTGACACTTAACTAGATTAAGCAAGTTACCTTGACTAATCCCCGTCAGTACGTCTCCGTAAGCATTTTTATTCACG